>NZ_CAKMAB010000006.1:27257-261634 GCF_924513355.1 Paenibacillus pseudetheri | reverse complement strand
CCTATTCATAGTTATTTTTTGAAAATATAAGAAAGTATAAGTTTCACGCTATAGTTTATATCTTATATTTCTCGCTTAAACGCTCGCCGTCCTAATTAGGACACCGAATGCGTTTATACTTGTCTATTATAACGTTTGAAGATTTGTAATGGCGAATTTCTGCAATAAAATGGTTATTGAAATGTTCCAAATGGTATGCTAATATTTCAATTGAAAACGTTACCGATAAGGATACCGGAGATAAGCGGAGAATATTTAAGTAAAATGAAAACGCTGACATTATTCTCGGTAAGCAAACTCGGAGACGTCTTTAAGAGAAGTAATTTAATAAAAAGTACGAGGGGGAAGAAAAATGAAGAACATTAAAAAATATCTAGGGCTCATGTTGGTAATGTCTATGGTTGTAGTCTTGGCAGCAGGGTGCGGGAATAAAGAGAACAATACAGCAACCAATAATGGAAACGCTTCATCTGGTAAAAATGGATCGGTTTACTTTTTAAACTTCAAGCCTGAAATTGCAGAAATATATGAAAAAATCGCTAAGGATTACGAAGCGGAGACAGGTGTTAAAGTAAAAGTCGTAACAGCTGCAGCAGGTACTTACGAAACCAAATTGAAATCCGAAATTTCTAAGTCCGAAGCACCTACGATCTTCCAAATCAACGGACCTGTTGGTTTTCAGGCGTGGAAAGATTACACCTTGGATTTGAAAGACACTAAGCTATACAGCTACTTATCTGACAAAAGCTTGGCTGTAACTGAAGGTGAAGGCGTGTATGGTATCCCTTACGTAGTTGAAGGATACGGTATCATCTACAACGACGCGATTATGAAGAAATACTTTGCATTAGCTGACAAAGCCGTTTCGATCTCTTCCACAACTGAAATCAATAATTTCGAGACTTTGAAAGCAGTAGTAGAAGATATGACCGCTAAAAAAGATCAACTGGGGATCAAAGGTGTATTCGCCTCCACTTCCCTCGCTGCTGGTGAGCAATGGAGATGGCAGACTCACTTGGCTAACTTGCCACTGTACTATGAATTCAAAGACAACACTGCGTTTGATAACACCGTTCTTGCGGGTCTAGCTTCTAAGGAAGTTGAATTCAAATATAACGATAAATTCAAAAACATCTTTGATCTTTACATCAAGAACTCTGTGACTAAAGAATCCCTTCTGGGTAGTAAATCTGTAGCTGATTCCATGGCTGAATTCGCACTGGGTAACGCAGCAATGGTTCAAAACGGTAACTGGGCTTGGTCACAAATCAATGATGTAGATGGTAACGTAGTTAAAGCTGAAGACATCAAATTCTTGCCGATCTACACAGGTATGGAAGGCGAAGAAAAACAAGGTCTGGCTGTAGGTACAGAAAACTACTTGGCAATCAACAGCAAAGCCTCTGCTGAGAACCAACAAGCTTCTATCGCCTTCTTGGAATGGTTGTTCTCCAGTGAAAAAGGTAAAGCTTATGTAACGAACGACTTAGGTTTCATCGCTCCATTCAACACGTTTGAAGACAGCGAAAAACCAGCAGATCCACTGGCTAAAGAAGTATCTGCTTGGATGGAAAAAGATCTGACTTCCGTAGCTTGGACATTTGCGGCATTCCCAAGTGAAGAATTCAAAAACGTCTTTGGTGATGCGCTCTTGCAATACGCTCAAGGTAATAAAACATGGGATGAAGTTGTAACCATCTTTAAGGACACTTGGAAGGCTGAAAAGGCAAAATAATAAATGTATGGAAAAATGATTGAATAACTCTCAGTTGTTATAAAAATAAAAGCTTAGTGCCACTGAATTCCCTTTGGAATTTCAGTGGCACTAAGCAACAATTCGAGTGAATTCATCTGTTTCATCATTTTTCATACTGAGATAGGAGAAGACTCCATGGAAAAATCGATAAGAAAATATTTTGCTCTTTTTGCATTACCGACCATAATAGCCTTTGGGATCGCGTTTGTTGTACCTTTTCTGCTAGGTATATATTTATCCTTTACAGAGTTTACTACCGTCAATGATGCAAAATGGATAGGGTTTGGCAATTACATTAAAGCATTTTCAAATCAAGAATTTCTAAATGCACTAGGCTTTACTGTTAAGTTTACAGTTCTATCTGTTCTTACGATTAATGTATTCGCCTTCATACTGGCGATGTTGTTAACTAGAAAGCTAAAAGGGACTAACGTATTTAGAACTATTTTTTTCATGCCTAACTTGATAGGCGGTATCGTATTAGGGTACATCTGGCAGCTGATCTTTAACGGAATTCTGTATAAATTTGGAGTTACTTTAACCTCTGACGCAACTTATGGATTTTGGGGATTAATCATCCTTATGAATTGGCAATTGATAGGTTACATGATGATTATCTATGTTGCAGGTATTCAAAATGTGCCTAAGGATATAGTAGAAGCCGCAAGAATTGATGGAGCTTCACGTTCTAAGATTTTACGTAATGTGACGATTCCACTCGTAATGCCATCCATTACCATTTGTTTATTCTTAACGTTATCGAATTCATTCAAATTGTTTGACCAGAACTTAGCGTTGACCGCTGGTGCTCCTTCTAAGCAGACCTCAATGTTAGCACTGGATATCTACAATACCTTCTACGGAAAAACAGGATGGGAAGGTGTCGGTCAAGCGAAAGCCGTCGTTTTCTTTGCACTGGTAGCCTTAATCGCCTTAGTACAACTTGTCATTACTAGAAGAAAGGAGGTTGAGAACTAATGCAACAGACTAAAGCAAAAGACTATTCCATATTCACTATTTTGTTGGTCTTGGCCATTGCGTTCTTATCTCCGATCTTTATTGTTCTGATGAACTCCTTTAAAGGGAAGTTCTACATCAGTGATACACCTTTCTTATTCCCTAATGGAACTACTTTTGTTGGTTTGAAGAACTATACTAGCGGTATAACGAAGATTGATTTCTTCAGTGCTTTCGGAATGTCCTTGTTTATCACGGTGTGTTCGGTTGCTGTAATCGTGTTATTCACATCCATGACCGCATGGTATATTACCCGGGTAAAATCAAAATTCACGAACTTGATGTATTACACATTTGTGTTCTCGATGATCGTACCCTTCCAAATGGTAATGTTCACAATGACTAAGACAGCCAATGTACTGCATCTCGACAATCCGATTGGAATTATCTTGATCTATCTGGGATTTGGATCAGGGCTATCGGTATTTATGTTTAGTGGATTTGTGAAGTCCATCCCACTGGAGGTTGAAGAGGCGGTTATGATCGATGGATGTAATCCACCGCAGGCGTTCTTTAAAGTGGTATTGCCCATCCTTAAGCCTATAGCTGTAACCGTAGCGATTCTTAATGTAATGTGGGTATGGAATGACTTCCTGTTGCCTGACCTACTGATCGGTACTGAATACAAAACCATTCCTATTGCGATACAGTACCTAAAAGGTGGATACGGATCGATTGATATGGGAGCTATGATGGCGATGCTAGTTCTAGCTATTGTACCCATCATTATTTTCTACCTCACCTGCCAAAAATATATTATCGAAGGTGTCGTTGCAGGAGCCGTTAAGGGTTAAATAGAATATGTATGTAGAAGCGAGTAGGGTGCTTTTCTTGTTGAGTGATCTCTTCAAGAATACCCTACTTTCTTATTTAACGTGTAAAGGAAAGGTAGAAATGGAGAGATTGACTATCATAGATATCGCCAAATTATGTGGGGTTGGCGTGACTACAGTATCTAGAGCTATAAATAATCATCCGGATATTAATGAAGAAACAAAAGCGATGGTTATGAAAGTCATCAAAGAAAACCATTATGTACCGAATAACAGTGCCAGAAATTTAAAACGTTCCGATTCGAAAACGATTGCAGTATTGATCAAAGGGATATCTAATCCATTTTTCAGCCCGATGATTAAAGTATTTGAAAAAGAGATCCAGCGAAAGAAATACTCCTTTATCCTGCAGCGAGTCGATGAGAATCAAGATGAGATCGAAGTGGCAATTGAGCTGGAGAAAGAAAAACGCCTGAAGGGAATTGTGTTCCTGGGGGGATTATTCTCACACTCTCAAGAAAAATTACAGCAATTGACGGTTCCATTTGTCCTCAGCACGATTGGGATGACGGAAGAGTTTGATCTAAGTAACTATTCTTCTGTATCTGTAGATGACTTTAGTGAGAGCTATAAAATTGTAGACTATTTATGTAATCTGGGACATGAGAAAATCGCAGTCATTACCGCGCCTGAAGATGATGTGAGTATCGGTAAATTGAGATATGAAGGGTATAAAAAGGCTCTTTCTGGTCATGGAATAGCTTATAATGAACGGCTAGTACGGCGAATGAAAGAGGATATTGATAGCTATAGTATGGAAAACGGGTATACGGTTACAAAAGAACTGCTGGAGTCAGAGGAAGAGTTTACCGCTATTTTCACTTTATCGGATAGTATGGCCATCGGTGCTTGTAAAGCCATATTTGAAGCAGGCAAGCGAGTTCCAGAAGATTACTCTGTAGCTGGTTATGACGGACTGGATATTTCCTTCTATTATAATCCTTCCATCACTACCATCAAACAGCCAGTAGTAGAAATTGCTGAAGCGTCGATTAAGATTTTGTTTGATCTCATTAATAAGAAGGTCAATCATGCGCATCAGATTTTCCCTGCAGAATTAATCGTTAGAGAATCTACGAGATCTATATTGTAGTGTCAGGTCGCTGAAGGCTGGGGAAATTGCAGAGAAATTCGAAATAAGCAGGCCAGCGGCTTCACACCACTTAAAGATCCTACGGGATGCTCGCATTGTTGACTATAAGAAAAGGGGGTAGCGGGTGTATTACTGGTTGGCACGTGACAAAGTTACAACGAATTTTAGGGCGCTTGCCGATTTGGCATCGTCGATAATTACGGGTCTAAGCCATCTCAAGGGATCGGTTTAGTCCTGTTTTTAAGTTAACCATGCATTTACCATATCGGAGACAGGTTTATAGATAAAGATCATCCATCCCAGTGGGTACTTTTACAAAAAAAGGTTAACATCCACTGTAGTGCTATCAAGGCTTCGACCCGCTCAAAGAATCCGCCAACAGATATGCGTCTTGCGATGTTATAACTGGGGTACACATTTGAAGGTTTTCTTTGAGAGTTCTTTGAATAATCTATTGCAGATTCGGGGATGAACTCGTAAAAAAGCTGTCGAGAGAATCTCGACAGCTAGGGCTAGAACTAGGTAATTAAGAACTTTTAAGACGTCCAATCGTTATATAGATGCTTCTCAGTTAGGATAGACAGCAACTGGATACCGACCTCATTATGGCCACCTTCCGGGATGATCAAATCGGCGTATTTTTTGGATGGCTCAATAAAAGCTTCATGCATCGGCTTAACCGTGCTCAAATATTGGTGATGGATCGACTGGATGCTCCGACCACGTTCCTCGATATCGCGGAGTACCCGGCGGAGGATGCGTACATCAGGATCAGCATCAACAAAGACTTTGATATCAAGCATATCACGGAGGTTCTCGTCGGATAGAACATGGAGTCCCTCGATGATTACAATATTGTTTGGTTTCAGTTCTACCGTCTCCGTAGTGGAGCGGGCATGAACTGTGAAGTCATACACCGGTGCATATGCTGCCCTATCTTCTCGCAGACATTTAAGATGCTCAATAAGCAGCTCGTTGTCGAAAGCGAAAGGATGATCGTAATTGATGGATTCACGTTCAGCGAAGCTGAGGTGTGAATGATCTTTATAGTAGTTATCTTGAGATATGAAAGTTACCTTTCCCGTTCCAAGACGGTCAATGACGGAGCGGGCTACGGTTGTTTTTCCCGAGCCGGTGCCGCCGGCGATACCAATGATGAGCATGTGATTCAATAACCCTCCCTAAGATTGCCGTTGCAATTCCAATATTGTAGCACAGCGCTCATGTTTTTTCACCTTAGATCGGGTAAAATTAAGATGGGATTTTTTGAAATTCGTCTATATTAGGGACAAGGTAAACACGGAAGGGGCAATTCTACCAATGAACGGAAAAAAATCAGTGCAAGAGGCTTTTAATGAAACGACTTATCGAATCGTAGGACATGGGAATCGAAATGTTCAAGTCTTGAAGGAAGCCTTTGAAGCTGTAGAATATAGTACACCATCTGACATTTATGGATCTGGAAAGGTGATTGAGGATTTCCAGTCGGAGATGGCGAAGCTTCTAGGTAAAGAGACAGCGGTTTTCTTTCCAAGTGGAACAATGGCACAGCAAATCGCCTTAAGAATATGGTGTGATGAAAAAGGACTGAAAAGGGTCGCATATCATCCCTTATGTCACTTGGAGATCCATGAGCAGGATGGGTTGAAGGAGTTGCATCATATTGAGCCTGTCCTACTTGCGGACGAGAATCGACTAATCACCTTGGATGATGTATTACATATGAAGGAAGATATTGCTTGTCTGCTGCTTGAATTACCGCAGCGTGAGATTGGCGGACAGTTACCGGAGTATAAGGAGCTTGAAGCGATTTCTGCACATTGCCGTGCTCGCGGAATTAAACTGCATTTGGATGGGGCAAGGCTGCTTGAGACGCTTCCCTATTATGGCAAGACAGCTGCTGAGATCTGCGCCCTCTTTGATAGTGTCTATATCTCACTGTATAAAGGAATCGGGGGAATTGCTGGTGCGATTCTTGCAGGAAACGAGGATTTTACGAAGCAATCGAAGATATGGAAGCGGCGGCATGGCGGTGACCTAATCAGTCTGTACCCATACATAATTTCCTCTGATTACTACTACCGGCAAAGAGTAGATAAGATGCAGCAGTATTATGAAGGAGCCAAGGAGCTTACCGCCTTAGTGAATCAATGTCACGCTGTGACTACGTTACCTGCTGAGCCTGTTTCTAATATGTTCCATATGCATTTTCAAATGTCTAGGGAGAGTATTGAACCGATCCTGTCTTCTGTATATGAGGCAACAGGAATCGGTTTAAGCGCAGCGATAAGACCAACGGGAGAACATACTTCTTATTGTGAGATCAGTATTGGAGACAAATACGCCGACATCCCTAAAGAAGAGGTGAAAGGATTCTTACTGCTGCTCGATAAGCTAATGCGTGAATCATCTTCCGAGCAGCGACCGAAGTAATGAGATCCGTAATAATTGTTTTTTAATAAGCTTTGTACGGAATTCATTTCTTAATGGATTGTAGATCGGCGGGCAATGGTTAAGGGCCCAATCATACATGAATTTAAAGTCTGTAGCGTCTTTCGCAGAATTTAATAAATAGTATGAGATCGTATCATAAGCATTATGGTTAAACCATTCCGTCATTTCCTGCTCGTGATAGCCATATTTCTGAACGGCCATATTCTTAATTAACAGCTTCTCCTCCAGATTCTCAATTAAGAATCCCTGACTCAGATTAAATGTAATGTTATCCCCGTGTAATCTGTATACACCGGCAAGGGTGTCTATGAAGCCAGCATCACCGACCAATAAGGAACGCAGATAAATAGAAGCATCGTTAACCATGTTCATATTTAGGATATCCATAGCCATTAAAGCCTCACGCTTAAAGACAGTTGTTAAGGTGGAGGAGGGCTTTGGATATCCTTTTTTCTCGAAATTCATGAAATAATCCTGCTTCTTAATAATCTTACTTAGCTGTAGGCTACTGATCTTCAGTTGCTTGGCCTTTGAAAATTCAAGAAATACATTAGCAGCTACAAATGATATTTCGGGATGGTGATTGTGAAATTCCACAGCCTTGCTTAAATAATTCATGTCAATCAGATAGTCATCATCATCGAGAAAAAGAACATACTCACCATCACCATGAGCAGCAAAAGCCTTACGGCGATTATTTCCCGGCCCGCTATTCTTTTCGTTCCGCATGTAGATTACCCGTGACTCGCCTCCGAAGCTTTGCTGCATTAACTCTGCCGTACCATCTGTAGAACAATCGTCGATCACTATGATCTCTTTATGAGGATAGTCTTGCTTTAAGATGCTTTGGATCGCCTGATACAGGAATGCTTTTCTATTGTAAGTAGTGATAATGACACTGACCTTGGGATAATCGCCAAAGGCAAGAAGTGCCGGGTGTGAAGTATCCGTATGTGAGGACTGGTGTTTGATTGCAACGATCCCATGGATTAACCCGTCGATTTCTTCGTTCACAATACAGAATTGCTCTGACAGATAGAACCTTAATGCATCTTCTGAAGCTCTCCCTGTGAGATAAGCATGGATCACCTCAGATAAGGTTTCTAGAAAGGTTCTTGTTTGAGGATTTTGTTCTTTATCTACAATCTGGCGGCATCGTTGGAATATCTCTTGATCATCCAATTGAAAGGCAGATGAATGGTTGATTCCATCGTTAAGGTCATTTAAAAAGACGTAACAGGCTTGCTGCAAAACCTCGCTATGATCCATTTAGGGTCCTCCTGATGTGTTATTTGGATAAACTACTTACCTTAGGCCTAGCAATAACTTTATTTTTGAGCTTAGCTCGGTATATTTTGAGATGCCCCCACGTATACAGGAATACTTCCCGCTCCATCAAGGAGGCGATTACGAAATAGACAGGCAAGATCACAAGTCCTAGCAGTACACCCCACAACATAATTCCCGCATAGGAATGGATGGGGATATTGATAGCGCTAGAGATCAGAATAATGCCCACAAAAACCACTGCATTTGTTAGCCATCTTCTAAAGGTGACCCAAGGGCTCCGATCCAGCAGATGTCTGCTAGCGTAGATCACAATATCTATGGAGCGGTATAAGAGGGCGGCTATTGTTCCCATCAGTACACCGTAAATCCCCATGAAGATAACGAAGACTATAGATGCGACCAGATTAATAGCGGATTCTAAAATGGAACGGTTCTGAGTGTTCTTGAAATGCCCGGCGATCGTAATCACATTATTGGAGGAAGTTCTGGCATTGGTTAATAATTTGATGACTACGAACAGGATCGGCAGCCACATATCGATATAATTCACGTCATTTACCCCGGCGGTATACAGTTTCATAAAAGGTAGAGTTAGAATGTAAGCCACTGTTAGAATCGCGAAGATGAGCCCCATAAAATACACTTCGTAAGCATCATAAAATTTAATGAACGCTTCTTTGCTCTCATGGTAGCTTTGCCCGAGGGCAGCTTTCACGCTTCCGTTTATGGTTTGGACGATGTTATCTACAATCGTAAAAATCATGTTATACATGACATAAATGCTGACGATCTTTAAGTTCGTAAATATAGTCAGGATCAGCACGTCGGTATTTCTAAACACCAAGTAGGAGATCTCATGGACTAAGACGGAATTTTTTTGACCAATGGCTGCATAGTCTGGTTTGAGATTTAAGTTGATCCATTTGTAGTGCTTATTGATATAGATATAGAAGACAACGATTTGAAGTATGGTCAATATGAAATAGGAAGCTTGCACAGCAATGATGTTCACACCTTGAAGTAATAACAGGATCCGAACCACATTGTTCAGGATGTTGGCTACGGTGACTATAGAGGTCTCTACATAGCTTTTTCCCTCTGCAGCGAGAAGCACTTTGAATTTTCCTTGGAAATAATAATTGATCGCTCCGCCCATCCCTGTAAGTAAAATAATGAGCATAATCGATAATCGATCGATATCAGAAGTGATCACTAATGGATACAGGGTGGCGATTAGAAGGACGGCGAAGAAATAATAAATGCCTGTTTTTTTATAATAGCTAGAGGTGGCGGCCAAAATAGAGTTAATGTGGTTCTTATCATCCGAAGCAACTGGCTTATATAAGGCTTGGATTGAAGCGGCGCCTACGCCGGCTTCCAGCAGGGCCAAATAACTAATGATCTGTACAATCGAAGCGATTAAACCATTGGCCTCTGAGCCATAGTTGACCATAATCAGTCGGGGGATAAAAAAACCGAGGATGATCGTGATGAGCTGACTCCCGAGTCCAAAGGATAAGTTAAGAATGCTCCGCTTGGCTCTCATAACGTATCCTCCTTTCGAAAAGCGATAAATACGTATCCAGATGTTCGAAATGTCTTTCGGCATGTTTGGCTTGCGGCGTGACATCCATGTAGTGAGTAGTCATACTTTCAAAAACCTGCGCAGGCTGGAGCTGCTCCAGTGTAGTGAAATCGGTATATAGCCCTTTGAACTGGGCATCTTCCATTACATTGATCATTTTTTTGCTGTAAGCGACGGGAAACACTGGTTTACCGAATACCCAGCCGAGGATCATCGCATGGAATCTTGAAGCTACGATAAAGCTGGAATGAGCTAGAACGGCCAAGGCCTCATCTATATTCGTTTTATATAAATGCACTTGAGTGGCATCCTCATAGGAGGGGCCCATAATATTCTGGATTTCCTCAATCGCTAGCTGATCGCCTTCATGTTCGCAAAATGACATAAAATGAACAGCGTAGCCTTTTTCAATGAAATAAATTGCGAGTTCTTTCATTTTTTCATAATAGAGGTTGTCAAAACCGTTCAGATCTTTAGCAGAAGGTTTAATGACGGATATGACGATGTAATCCTCGGGTTCGGTTTGAAGATTTGGCGGGTCAAGCTGAAAAATAATATCTGGCGCTAAACGGACATTATCCAGATCCTCGAATAAATCATAAGAGTGCTTTTCTCTGAAGCAGATATCTGTATAGTCTTTAAAAATCCGCCTGTGTTCCTCATAATATTCTTTATCTGTATAAGGGCCGAAATTAGAGCCTAATAAATAGTAGGGCTTATTCTTATTCCGGATGGCTTCTGCGTTCTTGAAATGCTCTTTCCAGTGATCTGCCTGCATAAAGATCGAGCCGCCGATATGAACAACACCGTCGGAGCGGTCTGCCATATATTTTTGCGCCAAATTATGTATCTTTAACCTTCTGCAAATAAAGGCAATGCCTCTAAAAAAAATAGAATCGGAAGGATACACTTTGAGGTTCTTGATCTCTTTGAAGATTCGCTTGTATAGGCTTGGAGCGCAGATTCTGAATTCGGTATCCGGATATCTTTCACATAGCACCTTAATGAATAAATCATCGCCCAAATTGAATTCGGTATAGGCATAGATCAGCATCTTTTTCATAGTCTAGATTCCTTTCGCTTGAACCTGGATAAGCCTCTCTCCACAGAAATGAATCTGTGATATAGAAGCGGGGAGATTAAGAATGCTCGGATATAAAGGGCTAATCTTCGGTCATTCCCTCTATAACGTCTTATGAGTTCATACATTTCTTGGTTTAGTTCCGGATAGGTATGATCGATGTCGCGAAGTAACTTCTGAATACTTACGCCTTCTGTCCCATTTAGACAGGTCTTTAGGTTGAAAAAATAATTCTCGATCAACTCGCGATTTCTTATATAAGGAGATACCATATCCAGTTGCTCAAAGGGATGGGCCTCGAAATAGGCATCAACCCGTTTGAATACGGCTACGACATCAAATTTTTTCACATTATAGCTATTGGAAATCGACGTATTTCTTTGTAAATAAAACGATAATATATCCGGTAATGTGATGACTCTAGCGGATCTGGATAAGGCTTTGTAGATAAATTCCTGATCTTCTCCATTCACACAGCGTTCCGTATATTGGAGTCCATGAAGGAGTAATATCTCCCGTTTATACGCTATGCTCCCTGTCCATATTCGTAAGCTTTTGTTCACGAAAATATGAGTCAGCGCTTCACTGCCTGTTATGTTGCTATAAGCGGAGGTGTAGCTCAGAGTAGTGACACCATCCTCTGTGACATGGCTATATCCCCAGCAAATAATCTCGGGGTCAGATGGTTGAGTATAGGTATGAATGGTTCGTACTAAGTCTGTAGAGATATAATCATCACCATCCAGAAACAGCACATATTTCCCTGTAGCTTCTGTTAAGCCTCTATTTCTAGCCGCACTAACCCCCTGATTTTCTGTTCGAATGACTTTGCAAGAAAGATCGGGGTGAAGTGCGAGAATATTTGCTATCACGTTGTAGGTGTTATCCGTAGATCCGTCGTCCACGATAATGACCTCGAAATGCGGTTCACTTTGGGTAAGGAGTGAATCAAACATAGGGGTTATATAATGTTCAATATTGTATACAGGGACCACAATGCTTAGATTCATGTGCTGCTCCTTTCCTTGATAGAACTGGATAAATAGCTATCTTTAGCTTACCCTTCGTATCAAAAGATTGTATATACTACTTTAGTTTACTTATTGCTACCTCTAATTCGTTGTAACATCACTTGAATTTTACAAATGAAGAAGGGGCTCGTAGTTGGCATGGCCTGATGCTCAGTTCATAGCCAGCTTTCTGCCATCCGCGAGGGTGTTTGTACCTAGTGTGAAGGGAAAAAGTCATTGTGAAGAGGAGTTTACCTCCTATGAAGACTGTGAAAAAGGGGTAAATGTAATCCTAGAAACGGTGTTGTTATTACTGTCAAAGTAATACGCGTCACTAAACATAACATTCCATTATGGTAGTAGTGCTTTTATTTCATACAAAATCGTCAAAAAGACACTCTAAGCGGTGTCTTCTTTTATGAGATAATGATTAGGGTTGTGTTGGGTACCAAATGAACCTGAAGTTTATGGGCGGTTTAAGACGAATCCTTTGTGTAAAAACACAATGATGATAGATAATATTTTAATTTTTTACCAAATTGGGAATGCTAAACGTATGTTATCATTATTTACATAAGGGGTCTACATTAGACGGGAGAGATGAATGATGATTATCGGAGTGCCTAAAGAAATTAAAAATAATGAGAATCGTGTAGCCATAACACCTGCGGGTGTAGTTAGCCTTATTAAAGAAGGACACCAAGTGCTGGTGGAAGCTGGGGCTGGTGTGGGAAGCGGATTTCCAAACGAAGAGTATGCTTCTGCCGGAGCAGAACTGATTCAGGATGCAGCCACGGTCTGGAGCTCTGCCGAAATGGTGATGAAAGTGAAAGAACCGCTGGAAAGCGAGTACCCTTATTTCCGTCCAGGCCTTATCTTGTTCACGTATCTGCATCTTGCGCCTGAACCATCTCTGGCCGCTGCGCTCAAAGACAAGGGTGTCTTTGCCATCGGATATGAGACGGTTGTTCATGAGCGGACTTTACCGTTATTAACACCGATGAGTGAAGTAGCGGGCCGGATGTCTGTTCAGCTTGGCGCTCAGTTCTTGCAAAAAAACTATGGCGGACAAGGGATTCTTCTCTCCGGTGTTCCCGGGGTTAGTCGTGGCAAAGTTAGCATTATCGGCGGTGGAGTAGTAGGTACAAACGCTGCAAAAATGGCTATCGGTTTGGGTGCTGATGTTACAATTGTTGACCTCAGTGCAGAAAGATTGCGTCAATTAGATGATATTTTTGGGGCACAGATCAACACGTTGATCTCTAACCCTTACAATATTGCCAAAGTGGTAGCTGAGGCAGATCTGTTGGTAGGTGCGGTGTTGATTCCGGGTGCAAAAGCACCGAAGCTGGTTACCGAAGAGATGGTCAAGGCCATGAAGCCGGGATCGGTGATTGTCGATGTGGCCATTGACCAAGGTGGTATCGTAGAGACGATCGACAGAGTGACAACACATGATAATCCTGTATTTATCAAGCATGGCGTGCTGCATTATTCTGTTGCTAATATGCCGGGTGCTGTGGCCAAAACTTCGACGATCGCTTTAACCAATGTCACCGTTCCATACGCCCAACAAATTGCCAATAAAGGCGTGATCAAGGCGATTCAGGAGAATGCCGGCCTAAGAAGCGGCGTAAATGTCGCCAATGGAAAAATCACCTGCCAAGCCGTGGCTGAAGCACTTGGCGAGAAATATTTTACGGTAGAACAAGCCATGGAGCAGACGTTCACGATGAGCTAAATGCGTTCCAAATGAGTGATAATATGGAAACCAATAAACAGCAAATTCCCGCTATGGGAATTTGCTGTTTGTCGTCTCTGGGCGGAATACTTCTGGCTAGCTTCAGTTTCGAAGTAGGGAGATCCGGTAGAAGTCAGCTAATTTGATCTAGGAGGTAGCTAGGAGTGGCCTTCAGTGTGCTAGATCCAGCAGAAATCTACTAGTTCGGTGTTAAAGGCTGTAGGACTGCGTTATGAAGATCGTTGGATCGGGTGGATGTTTGTTGGTGTGTTGTTAAAAGTAGCTAAGTTGTTTGTGGTGTATGTTAGGTACATTGGATGTTGCCAGTGCGACGCTAAAGGTGGATAGACACTACGTAGAAGTTGGTTTAAATTCGATCAAAAGTAGCTAGTTCCAACTATGTGCAACCTGATTTG
Source organism: Paenibacillus pseudetheri (assembly GCF_924513355.1). NCBI lineage: Bacteria > Bacillati > Bacillota > Bacilli > Caryophanales > Paenibacillaceae > Paenibacillus > Paenibacillus pseudetheri. Next base: position 247,358 of record NZ_CAKMAB010000006.1, on the reverse strand, counting down.
GCTAGTTCTAACTAACATTTGTTAGTTTTCTTGGCTTTTGAGACGGTGAGAGGTTTGTTGGAGTTGACTTTTAGGGAAATCCTCCCTATAAATACGAAGAATATCCCCGATTGTGCCTGAATTGGAGGAATTACAGGGAGGAATTCCCTCAAAACTATAAGGGGGCTCTCTCAAGTAGCGGTTTAAGTGTTGTCGCGCTACTCCGTCACCCCGCTTCCCGTAACCCGCATCAACGTAACCTGCTACTCCGTCCCACGCCACTCCATAACCCCGCCATTCCGCAACCAACGTAACCTGTACTCAGCAAATACGCCCCCACGCCACTCATACCTCGTAACTCCTCCACCCGGCGATCTCAAGAACCCGCCATCTCGCCCCCCATCCCATTATCTTATAGTCAGCTGGGAGCACGCATACTATAATAAAATCACTCTAAAGTTCAAGGTTCGGCTATTTTTTCAGGCAGGGGTGGGGCAAGTGACGGATAAGGATCCATTGTTCGATCGTTTCTTCGATAGTATGGAATCGTTGGCAGATGCGATTAGTGAATCTCTTCAATCCCAAGTTACGATTGAGGACAGCAATCACCATGTGATCGGATACAGCTCCCATCAATTTGAGAGTGATTCCGCGAGAATTTCGACCATTATTGGAAAGCGCGTGCCTAACGCTGTCATTATAGGCTTGCGCAAGAAGGGGGTTATGCAGCAGCTTGAAAGCGCTACACGTCCGATTCGGATTCCTGCGGTCATGGAAGTAGGGCTTGGGCCACGTCTGGCTGTTTGCATCAAACATCAGAAGGAAATTCTCGGGTATATATGGGTTGTGGATGCAGGTAATCTGGTTGAAGGACACGCAGAGAATATTGTAGAGAAAGCGGCGGCCATCGTTGGTCGTTATTTATTGAAACAGCGGGGTTGGAAGACGAAGCAGGAGAAAACGCAGGAGGATTTTTTCTGGAAGCTGCTCACCTCCCATTATGACAATGAAGCGAATATCAAACAGGATGCGGAAGTTTGGTCGATTCTTTTGCCGGAAAAATATTATATTAGCGTGTTTGAGAGTGACAAGGTCATCAATGATCATTTCGTGCTTCGGTTCCGGCAAACCATGGCTTCTTATCCGGGTCTGCAATTATTGTTTCTGACGGCAGAGCATAATCGGCTGATTATATTGTTTTCATTCAGCTTTCGCATGGAAGGAACGGGTGGTCTGTCTTCATTTATGCACAAAATTATCGATGATATGCGTAGGAGTGAAAGCTGTGTGTTAGCTGCAGGCTGTAGCCTGGATTACACCGAATATATGTCGGCAGCCATTGCGTACTGGGAAGCGGGGTCCATTCTGGAGATTAAGAAGCTGTTGCCTTTTCATGGTCGGGAGTTACTATTGTATGAGGATATTGGATTTTGGGCGTATATTCCGGCTATTATGGAGCAAAAACGCAGTCGAACCCGTAAAAGTCCTCTGCTGTATCCGCTTAAAGAGCATGATCGCGAGCATAAAAGTGATTTTCTAAAAACGATTGCCGTTTATTTATCACTCAGTGGAAACTTGAAGGAATCTGCCGCTTTTTTACATATTCATACCAACACATTGCTGTACAGATTAAATCGAATTGCGGAAATCACGGGCAAAAGCTTAAAGGATACGGGATACCGCACTTCTATATATTTGGATATTTTGACAGAAGAGACCAGGCAGCTCAATCAGTGGTTTGTTGAGGCACAGGAATAATATGAATTAAGCACCAACTGGGCAGTGAACACGTACAATAACCTATATTTAGAACCTATAACATTGGAGGGACTAAGCATGGTGAAGGAAGTTCGTTCACCCGATGCCCTTGACTTTGAACGGAAAATGAGAGAAAGCATCGTGAATTCGGCCGAAGGTTTAAATAACAGTGGAGCGGATTTTGCAACATTTGATGAGTCACGCGGCAATCCGCAGTTTTGGACGCGTACAGATATCGGAGGACTTCAGCTGAATGCTGGTGTGGCACCTTCGGTTGGGGTTAAAGACATTTTTCAGAACGGACATTTATATGCCTTCGAATGCGCGACAGCGATGGTTATTGTTATGTACAGGGCGACAATTGAGGCTATAGGTGAAGAAGTCTTTAATAGGTATTTTAAGAATTTATTTTTATGGGACTGGAACTACGACGAGAATCTACGCTTAGTTACGAACTATAATAAGGATCAGATGCTGCGGGGAGATATTGTGTATTTCAGGAATCCAGATCATGCTCCTAGCAAGCCAGAATGGCAGGGTGAGAACGCTGTTAAGCTTGAAGAAGACCTATTCTATGGCCATGGTATTGGGATAACCACTGGAGAAATCATTATAGACTCTCTTAATGGGGAAAGAGTGCCTGGAAGTAATATTTCAGCGTTTCTTACGAATGAATCCATTCATCCAGATTTTAACTATTTACAGAGATTATCTTCAGGTTATGTCTTAACCGGAGCGGAAAATAGAGGCTCTGAGTGCACTGTGTTTTCAAGAATAGGGACTAGAAGCTACATTTATAAGATCTAGCAGCTAAGAGGGTACCAAGGAGAGTAATCTTCCTGAAAAAAGGGGCTGTCTCATAAGTAGATGTTCTACAAAAGAAACAGCCCCGTTTATTCTTCTTCAGTTGTCCATAACACGAACGAGGAGGTGTTCTGGAATCACTTCACCATCCGGTTGTCCAATCATACGTAGTATCAGTAAAGACACCATCTAGGGTGTCTTTTTTTTCGTGAATTCAATAGTTCTAGTTCGTAGCCATTGAAGCTTGAGTAGCTGTAATGCCACCTCTTTGTGACTCTTGCATCTTACGACATAAATATGCTAGCTATTTATGCGCCAAGAAAGAAATTTTTGTGCATACAATTTAAATCTTTAATAGTAGCAAAGGTTTAATTTTACATTGAACTGTTATAGTACTCATTGATCAATACTTTACTAACAGGGGGAAGGATAAGCGCAATGAATACATTACGTAAGACAATAGTGATTGCATCAGCGATAACATTGCTAGGAGGAGGGTTTAATACAGGCTTTAGTCAAAATAATTATGTCTACGCAGTAGATGATGCTACGCCATCCGTCGTGGTTGAAGATTTTGAAGACGGAATCAATGATGTGAAATTTAATCCTAAACGTATGTATAATGCTGCGCTGCATTTGGAAGATAACAAAAAGCTTGTAAGAAATGGACAATATTCGGCTAGAATTGATTACGATATGATCGGCATAGTAGATAACCCCTCTCAAATTGAAGTCGGGTATAAAACGGGGAATATCCCAGTAACAGGTTACCCTTCTAAAGTAGGCATGTGGGTTTATGCAAACAATGAAGGACATTTGTTGACGACAAAATTTAGAGATATAGGCGGATCTTCTTTCCAGGCAGAATTTTATAATGTAAATCAAGTGGGTATCAACTGGTCTGGCTGGAAATATATCGAGGCAGATGTTCCGCAGGGTAAACCGGGTCCGATTGTTCTCGAATTGTTTTTCCAATTGAAACAATCGAATATGAGCAAGAAAAACAAGGGTTCTATTTGGGTAGATGATATTACCTTTATCTATGACGAAGTTGATGAGGATAAGGACGTTCCTGCCATTAAACCTATAGCCCCTGTTGAAAATGAAGTATTAAACACTCCACTTGATGAAGTGAAAGTTGAGCTGACCGATAACGGATCAGGTCTGGATTTGGGTACCTTATCTGTTCAGTTGGATGGAACGGATATTACGGAAGAAGTGCACTATTCTCCAGATACAAATGTATTAACTTACCCAGGAGAATATGTAGATGGCGGTTATCATGAGCTTGTGATTGAAGTGAAGGACAAGAATGGTAACCCGGCAACAAAAAAACTCACCTTCACAATAAATGCAGGAGAGCGTTTGTTCATGACTGCAGACGAAGAAGCAGTAAGTAATGAAATCTATCCTGTACAAGTTAATATCAAAGATTACTTGAAAGCAGAACAGGCAAAATTCACCCTAAATTATGATGCAAGTACCCTTCAAGTTGAAAGCATTACTCAGGCGGCTGGAGTTTCCCTAACCTCAGATATTGATAATGAGCACGGCATGGTTCAAGTAGCACTTGATAACGTAATAGCAGCAGCTCATGATGCCGTTACTGTTAACTTTAGAGTGAGCTCTCATGCCGTGCTAGAGCGTGGTGAAGCGTATAAAACCATAACAATGAGTAATGCGAGTCTTACTGCTGGCGGCGTTCAGACGAGTACACCATTAGCCGCGCCTATTCATTATACAATCGGTTTCCCCTATCAGCTAAAAATGACGGGAGTTGGTTTGGGTACACCTTCTACCTTTACAGTGTTAGACCATGGGGGCAAACCGTATGAAGGTGCGGATATTTTTTTCACCGGATTATTAAAGCAAAGCTCAATAGTGACAGTTAACACTGTTACGTCTAGTGTATATGAGGATGATGATACATCTTCTAATGTAATCATGGTTGCAAATGCTGGTGAACGTTACTATGCTTCAACAGCAGCTAAGAAAGGATTTTACGAGGTTATTCTCGCAGACGGACAGACAACAGGTTATATCTCGGAAGCTGATGTTAGTAGTCAGTTATTGAGCGGCAGCCTTGGTAAAACAGATGCTAAAGGACAGTTAATGACAGACCTCACTACATTGGCACTTGGAACCTATCAGGTTCAAGCTATCATCGGTGATCAGAACAGTAAGGTTATCAATTATGAAGTGGTAGAGCAGTATGGTACGAATGAACCGCAATATATTCAAACCTATGTCGCAGAGGATATGTCTTCACAACTGAGTGCTGCCTGGCAAACAAAACCAGATCAACCCTCTACGTATATTCAATACATCGAAGCTGGTGAATGGGGAGCAGGAGCAAGCCCTGACATCAATAATGTAAAGCAGCAGCAAGCCGAGAGTGAGCTGCAGGTGCTTAGTATGAAGGAAAATGGAACGAAAGGCGAAATCCGGTTTCATAATGTCCTGGTTAAGGGCTTGAAAGCAGATGCCACTTACAAATATCGTGTAGGCTATGAGGACAATTGGTCGGAGTGGCATGAATATTCTACTATCGATCAGGATAAATCAACACCGACCTCATTCTTGTTTATTACGGATTCCCATACGAATCAACTACCAGGATTACAAATCTATCAAGAGCTAATGACTAACGCATTGACACAATATCCATCAACACAGTTTATTATGCATGGTGGAGATATGGTTGATGTAGGCGGCGCATTCGAAGAATGGCAAAAGTTCTGGCTAGCATCTTCTATCTATGCAACAAAACTCCCGGCTGCACTAACACTGGGCAACCATGATGTGAAGAGTGAAGGGAAAGATGTGTTCACCAAAGGTGCAAATTTCCCGGTAAACGGACCAGAATCGCAACTGCAATATGCTTACTCTTATGAAGTCGATGATACTCATTTTGTCGTATTGAACTCAGAAGGCACAGAGGAACAGATGGTTGATCAAGCAGCATGGTTAAAAGACGATTTAGATCAGAATGATAAAAAATGGACTGTCGTTATGTTCCACCGTCCAGCTTATCATACAGAGAATGGTCGAGAATCCCTTGTTGAGTATACCCAAACCTATTTTGCACCCATATTAGAAAAGAAAAAAGTCGATTTGGTTCTGGTTGGTCATGATCATGTGTATGCGCGCACCTATCCAATGATGGATGGAAAGCCAAATAAAACTACCGATGAGGGTACTGTATACCTTGATGGCGGTGCTTCTGGCTGGAAATTCTATGATGGCACCCAATATAATTATTTGAATTATATTTTTGATGAAGACGTTCCTGTATACTCCGCTATTAAAATTACTGAGGATGCGATTCATGTGGAGGCACGTACAAGTGCGGGTATATTAATCGATGAGTTTTCTGTCAAGAAATCAACTGAGACACCAACACCAACACCAACACCAACACCAACACCAACACCGACACCGACACCGACATCACCAGCATCGACACCAAATTCAACAACAACGCCACCAACATCGATACCAAAGCCAACAGTAATGCCACCAACATCAACACTGAAGCCAACAGTATCGCCAACACTGCCAACATCGACATCGAAGCCAACAGCGTCGAAGCCGGTATTCAACGACAAGGTAAATGTAGATGCAGTTAAAGCTATCGTGGAAAAAGAGAAGTCTGCTCCCGCTATAAACTTTACGGATGTTCCGGCAACTTCATGGAGTGCTTCCGTAGTGGAGCGTGCAGCTAAGATGGGGATTGTAACGGGTTATAGTGATGGTTCTTACCATCCGAATCAAAAGGTAACTCGCGCCGAGTTCGCCACAATGGTAGCAAAAGCTTTGGGTCTACCGAATTCAAGCGGTTCATCCTTCTCTGACACGCAAGGACATTGGGCTTCAGAATCGATTGCAGCATTACAAGCTAAAGGGGTAATCACGGGTTATAGTGATGGTTCTTTCCATCCTAATCAAGAAATTTCCCGCGCTGAGATTGTTGCAATGCTTGCTCGTCTGACAAACTATGTTCCTAACGCCTCCAACCTATTTTTGGATGTAGCTACGAACTGGGCTTCTGAACAAATCAATGCTTTTGCAACTGCTGGCATAGTAACTGGTAAAGGCAACGAATTGTTCAAACCAAAAGATACTGCATCCCGTGCGGAGTCGGTTGCGATGATCATTCGCTTATGGGATAAATTGCTTACACAATAAGTGAAATCTTTAGGATAGTTAACCCGACTCGCCTCCGCCAATAAGTAGAAGAAGGGGCTGTCCCTGAGCCATTTATGACTTATGGGACAGCCCCTTTGCTATGTCTAATAGCCTAAAGTTCAATAAAATCGTTGCGGAATTTCTCGAAATCAGATTTTCTGCATTCCAGCGCAAGCCGTGTGCCTGTTTCTTCATAGCTAGTGGATTGAACATGGGCATGCACGTTAAAATAGGAGACCACATTGCCACGATCAAATGGAACTAGAATCTCACACTGTACATAATCCGTAAAAACATGGTTACGTATCAGATTTGTGAGTTCAGCCATTCCACTATTTTGTTTCGCGGAGAGATAGACATTGTCACCCTCAAGGTGAGGGTAAGGCAAGTCAGTTAGGTCAGCTTTGTTGTAGGCATAAACCGTTGGGATTTGGTCCGCGCCGAGTGCGTTTAACGTTTCATCGGTAACGGCCATATGCTGCTTATGCTGCGGATCGGAAATATCGACCACATGAATCAATAAGTCAGCTTCGGTCACCTCTTCGAGCGTGGAGCGGAAGGCTTTGACCAGATGATGGGGAAGCTGGCTGACGAAACCGACGGTATCTGTTAATAAAAAGGTTTTGTGATCCGGTAGCTCAATGCTCCGAACGGATGTCTCCAACGTAGCAAATAACATATCTTTGGCGAACACTTGCTTATTAGAGCCTGGATGATACGTCTCCACCATCACATTCATTAAGCTGGACTTGCCGGTATTCGTATAGCCGACGAGACAGACAACCGGAACCTCATTCTTATGCCGCTGCTTCCGCTGAATTTGGCGTCTGGCCACTTGCTGTTGAAGCTCAACTTGTAACGCTGAAATACGTTCTTCAATTCTTCTGCGGTCCAGCTCCAGCTTTGTTTCACCGGCGCCTCTGTTCTTCAGCCCAGCACCACCGCCTTGTCTCCCGAGGGATTCTCGGAGACCTGTCAGGCGGGGCAGCATATACTGCAGCTTGGCTACTTCTACTTGCAGCTGTGCCTCTTTGGTCTTCGCTCTTTCTGCGAAAATATTCAGAATCAGAATCGTTCGATCAATGACCTGACGGCCTAGAGAGGACTCCAAATTGCGAATCTGTGAAGGAGACAGCTCATCATTAAAAATAACAATAGGCGCATCATGCGCTTCCAGAAGCGCAGATAGTTCCTGGATTTTGCCTGTACCAATATAGTGGGAAGGGTTGATCCGGCTTGCTTTTTGACTAAGTTCTCCGACAACTTCTAGGTCACAGGCGGCAGCCAAATTGCACAGTTCCTCCATGGAATAGGCGAAGTTTGTTTCGTTCTGAAGCTGGACACCGACTATAATAGCTTTTTCTCGTAGTTGTTCCATATATTTATTCATCCTCCAGTAGTAAATAGTAAACGCCAAAAAACACAGGCCATCTGCCTGTGCTTACGGTTCGTTAGAGGACATCAGAACAAATGTGTAAGGAGAAATCTCCATTACGACATTAGGGTCTTCCATAGATATATCGAACTAAACAACGGCTGGGGCGTAGGGAAATGATAAATTAATCCCTTACGAGCAACAGTTGGTTTATTGGCTTCTATGGAGTTAAATGGGTAGACCTATCCTGAGTCCTCTGCACATGGGCAGAGCTTTAGCGCTATTCAATTAGCCGCGCAAAGTTCTAACTCGGATAAAGTCTATCACACGTAACCCTCCGTTCATAAAAAGTTAAGTCGAGTTTACCACATCCTTTATTTGGTGGCAAATCTATATTTATACGTTGTGTGGCACTTCTTAATTTTAATATCATCCAAGAATTCTAAAATATGATTGCATACCATATATATATAATTTGATATGAATAGGAGGTGTGAAGACATTGCCTGTCCTCTCTACAAACACCATCATTAATTTACCTGTCGGCGGTACTCGTCCAATAGATCAAGTGGTGATCAAAGTAGTTAACAATGGATCAGCTGGCGCGGCTTGTTATTTAACGGGTTTAGCCAATAGTGCAAGTCCTCAGACAGTCTTTATTGAAGAATTATTTGAGCTGCAATATCGGGAAACATTAAGCAAGACCTACACTATTCTAGAGGATTTATTCCAATTTAATTTTGTATATTCACAGGAACAATTGAAGATTCAGGTTTTTCTTGTGGATGTGAACGGTGTCTGGACGGCTGTTAATCTGGAAGTGTTTCAAGTAAGCCGTATAACCTCGGAAATCCGTGATAACGTATCCGTTACATCGACTGACTTCGCAGCGATCAGCTTTATGAGGAGTCCTGCTTTTACTATTCCACAAGGTCTTGTTGCTGAAATTAGACCGGCGGCTTTAGATATTCTATCCAAAAGACCTGTACGATATATGGTCGTCGCAGGTGGCACTCTGGATGGGACATTCGAGAATTTCCCTACGCCAACTACGGATATTCCTGTCACGGACACGGCACTGCTAGTCAATTACACCTGCACTACGGTCACGGGTGGAAAGGTGATTATGCAAGGTACAGGATCAGGAATCTCCGGTGCTTATGCGAATTTGGCTGTTAATTTGCTTAACGAGCGACTCTCTTACGAGCTTCAGAATGAGCCGGTTACTTTGGTGGTTAACTCACTATCAGGTGATGATGATCTTGCAGTCACCTTTAAGATGTCCGAGCAATGGTGAACGTTCTTTAATCCATTACTGAAGATAAAATCTAGTGATAGAAAAAAGGAACATCCGCGTAGATGCGAATGTTCCCTTTGATGATCCTTGTAAGCGGTAGGATTAGTCTGTTAAGCCTCGCCGCAATGTAAATAGGTCTTTCAAAGCCTCAGTAGACAGCTCGGTAATCCAGCCTTCGGAGCTGGAGATAACATTATCGCTTAGCTGCTGCTTACTCTCCAGCATCTCATCAATCTTTTCTTCGAGCGTCCCGAGAGCGATGAACTTATGCACCTGTACATCACGCGTCTGGCCCATCCGATAGGCGCGGTCCGTCGCCTGATTCTCAACGGCCGGATTCCACCAGCGATCGAAGTGGAATACGTGGTTGGCTGCGGTTAGATTCAGACCGACACCTCCAGCTTTGAGCGAAAGGATGAACACATTCGGCTGATCAGACGGTGGTGCATCTGGACGACTGGCCCCTTCGTCGGCGGAAGGTGCAGGCGTCTGGAATCGCTCAATCATTCGATCACGCGCCTGTTTGGAGGTGCTTCCGTTCAAATAAAGGACAGGCTCTCCCAGCTCCTGCTGTAGAACAGCCTGAAGCATTTTTCCCATCCCGACATATTGTGTAAAGATGAGACAGCGCTCATCCTCTGCACGCAGTTCCTTAACCATATCCAGCAGTCTTTCAAGTTTAGAGGAACGGTTAATGAGTAGACTGGTATCCAGTTTGTTGTCTGAATCGGTTTCAGGTAGGGCCTCCTTGGATACAAGCATCGGGTGATCACATAGCTGCTTAAGTCCGGTCAAAGCCCCAAGAATGGCGCCCTTACGCTCAATACCCTCCAGCTTCTGCATACGTTCGAGCAGTCCGTTTACGGTCTGGTCATAGAGCGCAGCTTGTTCAGCTGTCAGATGAACATAGGTCTTCATCTCGTTTTTATCGGGAAGATCGAGCTGGATGTTAGGATCCTTCTTCTTACGGCGCAGCATGAACGGCTTCACGAGATTCTGCAGGTCCGCTGTACGCTTCTCGTCACGTTCCTTCTCAATGGCATTACTGAATCGGTCGTTAAAGGCTTTGGCGCTACCCAGATAACCTGGGGTTATAAAATCATAAATGGACCACAGCTCGGATAATCTGTTCTCTATAGGTGTTCCTGTCAGCGCAATCCGGTGTAAAGCCGGGAAGCTGCGTACGGCTACCGACTGCTTCGTTTGAGCATTCTTGATGTTCTGTGCTTCGTCCAGGCAAATTGCCGCCCAAGTGAATTCCTTCAGCAACTCCTGATCAAGCGCTGCAGTCGCATAAGAGGTGAGTACCACGTCAGCTTGCGAAGCAGCGCCATAGAAGAATCCTGCGTCCAAACGGCGACTTCCGTAGTGCAGCATCACATTCAAAGAAGGCGCAAAGCGCTGTAATTCCTTCTGCCAGTTGCCCAGCACAGAGGTAGGACAAATGATCAGAGCAGGCCAACCCGGTGGGTCGGTCTGGCGACGGGATGAGCTTGGATTGGTATTTTCTTTGATATGAAGCAAATATGCAATGAGCTGGACGGTCTTGCCAAGTCCCATATCATCGGCTAGACAAGCCCCCAGACCGAATTGACGCAAGAAAGTCAGCCAAGCATATCCTTCATGCTGATAGGTGCGTAGCTCTGCCTGGAGTCCTGCGGGCACCGCAGGCTTTGGCCACTGTGAGCGCTGGCCGAGCTGACCAATGAGGCTGATCAAATGCTCGTTTAGCTCTACCTCGAGCCGCAGGCGCGCCGCATCCTCTTGAAGCTGCTCTTCTGTAGCCTCAGCTTCAGCTTCCTCACTCGCTTGTAGTAAATGAAGCTGGAGCACATCTTGGAAAGACAAGCCTTGCGACTTGTCCATTCCTGCCATGGCTCTTTGAATTTGCGCCAGCAGCGCGGGATCGAGCGAGACCCATTTGCCCTTGAAGCGGACAAGCCGTTCCCCTCTTGCGACCAGCTCGGCAAATTCAGCTTCGGTGAGGTCGACGTCGCCGATAGAGATTCGCCAATCGAAATCGATGATCGAATCGAGGCCGAACAGCGACTCGCCGCCGCTGCGTTTGTCCTCGCCGGAGCTGATCTTCGCGCGCAGGCGCGGCTTTTTCCGGCTGGCGGCTTCCCACCACGCCGGCAGCAGCACTTGCCAGCCTGCTTCCAGCAGCCGCTGGCTCTCGGCCGTCAAGAACCGCCAAGCGATGGCATCGCTGAGCGGTTCGGCCAGCACGTCGCCGCCCGCCGCGAAGCGCTCGGGCGGCAGACTGCCGCGGAGGCGCTCCAGCCATCCCGCGGCGCGCTCGTGCACGTGGGCCGACCATGCTGTCGGCCACAAGCCGTGCGGCTCGCCGTCATCGGCGAGCCTGATGGGAACAAGCGCGGATTCATCGCGCTTGTCCTGAAGGATCAGCTGCAGCCGCCAAGGGGATCCATCCCCTTCGGGCTCCAGCAGCTGTAGAGCGGGCCGGAAAGGCGCGGTGTCCGCCTTCCAGCCAATGGCGATAAGCCACGCAGCGGTATCCATGCCCGCTGCAAGGGCGCCGCTTCTATCGAATAGAAGCGGGAATTCGCTCCGGAGGTCGCCTGCCTCGGCCTCCGTGCTGTAATGCCTCTGCGATACGGCGGCGGAGAACGCCGCGCGTAACCCACGGCTTAATTCGCTGCCGCCATTTAGCGCCTCAAGAGCCCCTTTGGCAGTGTCATTCTCCACTGCCGCCTGCGCAAAAGCGCCCTCATCCCAGGTCCATTGCAACCTTCCGGCGCGATAAGCAGAGATATCGGGAATATACTGTTTGTTCTCCAGACATACAGCCAGAAGTGGCGCCAGTTCAGTCAGGTGAGCCGAATCGCCCTCCCAGTGCCATTCGATATGCGCCAGCAGCTTCTGCTCTGCAAAGAAAGGGATGACCTGCTCCGCAGGTAGAATCACTAGCTCTACACCTTCGCCAGCCGGTTGAACCGTTAACTCCGTTCCATAAAAAGACGCCTCGTGCCAGGCGAATAACCGCTGCTTAAGCTGCAAACCGGGCAAGAGATCTTCTCTTTCATTCATTCCGTATATTAAAGCGTCGCCATACTGGCTTAATGCAAGCCGGATGGTCAGCGTGCGCAAATGTATGTTCATGGTATTAGCTTTCCTTTCCGAAGCTCCTCTTGCAGCGCGCGGAGCCTGCTATGCCTAGTGGTGAAAGCTTCCAGGAACGCTTCCCACCGTTCTTCCTGTTTCATTTTTTTATACAGCTTGGATAATCGCTTCAAGAGTTTCACAGCCGCTTTGTAGCTATGTCTATTCTTATCCAGCACAAATCTTTCGGCCGCCTGATGGTAGAAGGGCAGTAGAACTTCGGGTGCGTTTTTCTCCATAGGCTGGAGGTCGGTAACACGAAATTCAGAAGGCTGTTTACCGATGGACAGTTGATAATCCATCCATATCTGCCATTTTCCATAGGTGATTAACTTCTCTTCGTATACTTCACCAGAGATAGGTAACATAGTGCCTAATGTATTCCACATCCTAGGCTCCGCTTCAGGAAGGTGGCGGACGGCTTCTTCCCAGCTGTTCGAATAGCCATTCAGATTATAGAGTCTGCTGCTCAGCAGTGGGCCAATCTGAACAAGCCAACCGACCAAGCGTGACCATTCACCTGCATCCAAAAGCGGGGAGGTGAAGCTCATAAGCTCATCGGGATGGAGACCCGGGCGCTCGGCAGCCGTATTCAATAATTCCCAAGCCTTCTGGTCATCCTTCAGATAAAAATACATGCGGCTCTGGGCTAACAGCCACGCATGGCGTGACAGGGAAGCGCCTAATTCACTTTCTGCCTGCTGAAGCTGTTTGATTTCATCCAGATAAAGCTTAGTTCCACCTGTATTCGGATAAATCCAGTTTCTCCACAGCAGGTCATAGCACAGTGAAAAAGAGGGCTGATCCCGCAAGCGATCGCGCGACTCCGTCAACATCTCGCGCCGCAAGTAGGAGAGGGTCTCGACGATATGCGGCCACAGATCGTATTCCTGCTCTTGCTCGGGAGACAGCGGGAGTGTGCTTTTTAACAGACGTGTGATTGCTTCCTGTAGCTCTGAGACCGCTACTTGCGTGTAATAGCCGAGTGATGAGGTGAAGGCGACCTGACCGGGCAGATTGGCGGAAGGCTTAGCCAGCTTTTCTATAAGAAAAAGATGGGCATGCAGGGTAAATAACTTGTCCATTTCCGGTGATAACTTCGGCTTAAATTTAGTAATGGAAGATAATGCCCGATCCACATATTCAGGATTCCGAGTGGTATGTGCCAGAGGCGTGATGCAGAACGCAAAATACTCGCGCCACTCCGTGATGCCTCCGTCAGCGATCCGGCTGGCATGTTCTTTTAGCTGCTGCTGGTGCTTTCCATCGGCTCCGATAGGGGAACTACTTGATGTTTTTGGAAGAAACGATGCGGCCTTAGCGTTAGCTAGAACTTGTACAGACCTATTCTGTTGTTCAGCATAACTAAGTAAAACGGCTGCCATATGTTTGCAGTGACCTGAAACAGGGCAGTTACAATGACACCGAGTGAAGCTGTCCAGATCAATCGTAACGCGGTAATCCTCTCTGCCTTCAACAAGGGCGTTTATCTTAGATGGCTCCGTCATGGTGAACGAACGAATCCGGTTTTGCTTATAATATTGGAACCCTCGTTTGAGGGTAAGGTCATTGAAATAATAGGCGACATTCTGGATGAGCTTACTCCACTGCGTATCATCCATAGTATAGGTTGGTTGCATACAATTGGTCTCCCGTAAGAAAAATGGTCGTTATTTGACTTTCATTATATCATTTCTTTTTGAGTAGGATGTTTTGGTGTTGTAATGATTGTGAAGTTGCTGGCTTGTATGGAACGTAAGACCTAAACATATACTAATCGTGCTGTGTTTTGAAGTATAGACTAAATAAAGGTCAAAAAAGGTCAAATCATTAAAAACATTAAAATTTGTAGCATTAAATCAGCTGATTTGCCTGAATTTGGCCGAAAATTGGCTTAAAACGGTTTTGTTATTCCTCTGATGGGGGACTATAATAAGGTCATAGGTCAAATAAAGTCAAAGTCAATGAGAGGAGAATGGATAATGTTTGATTTGGTTCCTTTTGGTAAACGTAGAGATGATGCTTTTGGTATGCTGGCTAAGTCTTTGAATGATGTTTTTAATGATGATTTCTTTGCACCGATCAAGAGCTCCACGATGTCCTTCAGAACGGATATTCGCGAGAGTGAGCAGGCTTACCTAATTGAAGCTGAACTTCCTGGCTTTAAAAAAGAAGAAATCGACATTGATTATGCCAGCCCTTACTTGACGATTAAAGCGGTGCGGAAGGAAGAGAATGCGGAGGAGAACAAGGATCATCAAATTGTACGTAGAGAACGTCGATATGGTGAATATGTTCGCAGATTCTATGTTCAGGATATTGCAGTGGAAGAAATTCACGCGTCTTTGAAAGACGGATTACTGAAGCTGGAAGTACCAAAACAGCAAAAACCGCAAGGGAAACGCATTGAGATTCAAGACGGAGATTCTAGCGCTTCGCAGTCTGAATAAGCATAATTTAGATAATAGTTTCCGCTCAGCATCTTAGAGATAGGCAGCGAGCTTTTAATATAGTGTTATGAATAAAAGGCGCATTGTAGTGGAGGATTCCGGCTATGGTGCGTCTTTTCTCGGAATGGAATGATGGGTTATAGGTAATAAAGCAATGAAAGGAGGAATCCGAATGGCTAACAAAAGCTATTATGATGCTTTGGGCGTGAGCAAAACAGCTACTAAACAGGAAATTAAAAAGGCTTATCAAAAGCTGGCCAAGAAGTGGCATCCCGATGTGAACAAGGCCCCTGAGGCAGAGGCAAAATTCAAAGAAGCGGCTGAAGCCTATGAGGTGCTGGGCAATGAGGAGAAACGCAAGCTTTACGATGAGGAGCTGCTTTATGGGGCTCAGCGTGGTAGAACTGGTGGAGGTGCGTCGAGCGGAGCCTCTTCATGGGATTCAAACTTTGGTGGAAGCTGGAGCGGTGGGACTTATTCTGCAGGAGGCTCTGGCATTTCGGAGGAAGATTTGTTCGGAATGTTTTTTGGAAATCGGGGATCAGCAGATCGCGCTGGCTTTGATTTCTTTTCTAGTAGTGGTAGTGGGCGTTCGAACGGCAATCCATGGGGTGAGGCGCGCAGTACGACGCAGGCGCAGCTGGATATTACGTTGGAGCAGGCCTATAAGGGAGCAACTGTAAGAGTGCAGATCGGTGATAAAACTGTGGACGTTCAAGTTCCGCCGGGATCTAGTGAAGGCACGATTTTAAAAATCGCAGGAACCACTCAGAGTGGCATAGCTCCAGGTGGCGATATACTGCTGGCACTTCATATTCTTCCTCATGATATATACGAGCTTCGAGCTGGCGACTTATACGGTGTAGTTGAAGTTGCTCCATGGCAAGCGGTATTGGGTGGTGAGGTGAAAATTCCATTACCGGGTGGCGGTGCCGTGAAATTGAAGATTCCTGCAGGAATTCAAAATGGCAAAACGCTGCGCATTCCCGGCAAGGGATTGAAGCGCGAAAATGGTGCGAACGGTGATATTTTATTTGGTATTGAGATTGTTGTTCCTGAGCCAACCAACGAAGCGGAGAAGATGTTGTACCGTAAACTGGCTGAATCCAGCCTTTTCGAGGCCAGAGCTAAACGCCAAAGTGCTAGTGCGCAGCGCCCGAAGGCAAAAGTGGGTAATTAATAGGTAGGTAAAGGTAAAAGTAAATGTAAAGGTAATTTCGTGTGTGCGAGGTCAACTCTGGTTGGTGATTACGGTGATTGGAATGCTAGTTGTAGAAAAGTAACTTGATTAGAAACTAACTTGATTAGAAACTAACTATTGAAGAGACTTATGCTGAAACGAGTAGTGTAGGCACGTCGGGTAAAACAAAGGTAAAAATACCTTGGATCGCGTGGATTTCGGCTCGATGAGCGAAAAGAAAGGCAAAAATGCCACGGATTGCACCGAATGTGGCTCAATAAGCGAAAAGAAGAGCAAAAATGCCTCGGATTGCACTGAAAGTGGCTCGATGAGGGAAAAGAAAGGCAAAAATGCCTCGGATTGCACTGAAAGTGGCTCGATGAGGGAAAAGAAAGGCAAAAATGCCTCGGATTGCGCCGAATGTGGCTCAATGAGCAAAAAGAAAGGCAAAAATGCCTCGGATTGCGCAAATGCGGCCCATCCGCCCCAAATCAGCGGTATTAATCCCGCTAAATAAATCTATACCGGCCAAAACGGCCGATCCCATATATCATTCCTAATAGAAAGGTGAGAGAGCAATGGATTTCAATAAACTTACTCAAAAACTGCAGGAAGCAGTGACTGCGGCGCAGTCGCTTGCATCGGGCGGCGGACATCAGGAGATCGGTAATCTCCATCTGTTAAAAGCGTTACTCCAGCAGCAAGAAGGTTTGCTGCCAAGATTGCTGCAAAAGATGAACGTCCCCGTAGCTGAGATGCTGCACAGCACGGATGAACTGCTTGGGCGCAAGCCGAGTATAAGCGGATCAGGAGCAAGCACGGTACGGCGTTATGCCTCGCAATCGCTGATCCATCTGCTGGAACAGGCGGAGAAAGAAGCAGCGAAGATGCAGGATGAGTTTGTTTCCGTAGAGCATGCTGTGCTCGCTATGGTGTCGGATTCGAGCAGGGACAATCGAGAGCTGCGTGATCTTTTTGTCAGTCGTGGATTAACACGCGAGAAGCTGATGTCTATACTTGCTGAGATTCGTGGGCATCAGCGTGTAACGAGTCGGGAGCCGGAGGCTACTTATGAGGTGTTGGAGAAATACGGACGAGATCTTGTGGCAGAGGTTCGCGCGGGCAAGATCGATCCAGTCATCGGACGTGACGCAGAGATACGCCGCGTGATCCGAATTCTATCCCGCAAAACGAAGAATAATCCTGTGCTCATCGGTGAGCCAGGTGTGGGTAAAACAGCGATTGTGGAAGGCTTGGCTCACCGGATTGTACGCAAAGACGTACCAGAGGGGCTGAAGGACAAGACGATTTTCTCGCTGGATATGAGTTCTCTTGTAGCAGGCGCGAAGTTCCGTGGTGAATTTGAAGAGCGTCTGCAGGCGGTACTGCGGGAAGTACGTGAAAGTAACGGCCGCATTATTCTTTTTATTGATGAGCTGCACACGATTGTAGGCGCAGGTAAAACCGAAGGCTCGATGGACGCGGGTAATATGCTGAAGCCGATGCTGGCCAGGGGCGAACTGCACTGTATCGGTGCCACAACGCTCGATGAATACCGCAAGTATATAGAGAAGGACCCTGCGCTGGAGCGCCGTTTCCAACAGGTACTGGTCAGCGAACCGGATGTAGAGGATACGATCTCCATCCTACGCGGGCTGAAGGAACGGTTCGAAGTTCATCATGGGGTCAAAATCCATGACAGTGCCCTCGTCGCTGCAGGCGTTCTGTCTAACCGCTACATTACGGATCGTTTTTTGCCGGATAAAGCGATCGACTTAGTGGATGAAGCTTGTGCCATGATCCGTACGGAGATAGACTCCATGCCGGGTGAGATGGATGAGGTGACCCGCCGTCTAATGCAGATGGAGATTGAAGAAGCAGCGCTCAAAAAAGAAACCGATGACGCCAGCAAACGCCGTCTGGAAATCTTACAACGTGAACTCGCCGATCTCAAGGAGAAGCAGCTTGGGATGACGGCGCGTTGGGAGAAGGAAAAGTCAGCGATACAAGGCATCCGCGACCTCAAAAAACGTCTGGAGCAAGCACGCAAGGAACTGGTCGATGCTCAGGAGGAATACGATCTTAATAAATCGGCTGAATTGAGCTATGGCATCATTCCTGATCTGGAGCGTCAATTGAAAGCAGCGGAAGAAGCGGCACAGCAGGATCAGGATACAAGATTATTGCGTGAAGCTGTAACCGAGGAGGAAATCGCAGATATTGTGTCGCGTTGGACGGGCGTTCCAGTTAGCAGACTGGTTGAAGGCGAACGGGATAAGCTGCTGCGTCTGGAAGAAACGCTGCATGAACGGGTTGTGGGCCAGGATGAAGCTGTCAGCTTGGTGGCCGATGCGGTGCTTCGTGCAAGAGCCGGGATCAAAGATCCGAATCGGCCGATCGGTTCCTTCCTGTTCCTCGGTCCGACTGGGGTAGGGAAGACGGAGCTGGCTAAATCGCTGGCGGTCTCTCTCTTTGATCGCGAAGATGGCATGATCCGTATTGATATGTCGGAGTATATGGAGAAGCATAGTGTTTCCCGCTTAGTCGGTGCGCCTCCGGGATATGTCGGGTATGAGGAAGGTGGACAGCTCACAGAAGCTGTACGGCGTCAGCCTTATACAGTAGTGTTGCTCGATGAAGTGGAGAAGGCGCATCCCGATGTATTTAATATTCTGCTGCAGCTGCTTGATGATGGACGGCTAACCGATTCGCAGGGCCGGATGGTTGACTTCAAGAACACGATCATTATCATGACCTCGAATATCGGTTCACCACATCTGATTCAAGGTACTGATGAGAAGGGTCAGCTTACGGAGGCTGCCAAGGACAGTGTAATGAAGGAACTAAGCGGTCATTTCCGTCCAGAATTTCTGAACCGGGTTGACGATATTGTGATGTTCAAGCCGTTGACCCTGGGTGAGATCGAGAAAATCGTGGACAAACTGGTGGACGGATTACGTATACGCCTTGCTGAACGGGAGATTGGTCTTGAGTTAACTGAAGCTGCGGTACGTTTTATCGCTAAGGAAGGTTTTGATCCAGTGTATGGGGCGAGACCGCTGAAACGCTTTATCCAGCGTAGTCTGGAGACCCGTGTGGCACGTGCGATCATTGCGGGTGAAGCCGCAGAGGGTTCACTGATTCAAGTAGACGAATCGGGCGGCGACCTGACAGTGAGTATTATGAAACCGGATTTCGATGAACCACAGCGTAATGAATAAGAAGAAGTTAGCAAAATGGCTCTTACTATGAATAAAAAGGCGTCCACAAAGCCGTTAAGGTTTTGTGGACGTCCTTTTTATGATTACACTCACTCCACCCAAGGTATTAAATGAGGGTGTTCATCCAGAATGGACAGGTATTGCTCCTTCCAGCCGTATTGGCCATCGGGATCAAGGAGCATGTAACGTAGATATTTTTCTAAACGGAATTCTGCCTTCGACCAACCTAAATGTTTAAGTCGCAAGTTGCTTAGCTGGTGGGGAAGCTCGAAGATATTCTCCGGGAATCGCCCACAGTGCTGTGGGGATTCATTCCATACATAGTTGAAGTCTTCTTTATAACGAAGCAAAAAAGGACGGTAATTCAAATGAGAGCGCCAGTAAATATCTTCTCTGTAATGGGTGGCGTTCCATAAATCGTAGAGACGGAAACAGAATAGATCGACCTCGTCAGCGTACAGCAAGGGTTCGATATTTGCCGCAAAGCTCGCTTCAAAGATTTCATCTGCGTCCAGATTCAGAATCCACTCGGGCTTCGTCTTCAGAACCTCTTCCCACTGCTGCTTTCGTAGCTCGATTTCATTGCTGAATTTGGATATAGTATTGTGCACGAGATGAACGGGAATGCCTTCAAGCGCCTCCAGGCAGATAGCTGCAGAATTATCGGTGCTGCCATCATCAATAATGACGGCCTCGTCGATGTATTTACGATGCTCCTCCAGGACCTGTCGCAGAAAGCGCCCACTTTCATTTTTCACAACCATGGTGAGGGTTAGCTTGGGCCGCTTTCTGGCTAGGGGGACTATTTCCTTGGGATTTTCATTGTCTGGATTGTCTGGTGTGGATGTCGGCTCTGTCGATACAGGTACTTCCTCCGTAGATGAACCGCTCTCAGCATCAGTGGCTTCAGCTGTGGCCTCCGTAGTTTCTTTGATGAAATCCTCAACTTTACTCAGATCACTGTCTCTATATAAGTGTAGCGCCGGATAATGGGTATCGACGAACAGGGGGATGCCAAGGGCTGCGGCACGAATGCAGAAATGACGGTCTTCTCCCCAGTATGAAATGTTGCGAATTTGATTATAGCTAACTCCAGCTTTTATCGCATGCTGACTAATCAATGTACAAGCCCCGAGTCCGCCCACCTCATAGATTCCGGGAATCCGCATTTTAGCGATGAATTCATGAAATCTGCGATTAATCTCCTCTGGTTGCAGTTTTTCACCGGGCAGTAGCTCCCACTGATTGTATTCGTCGTGCATCCATACCTGCGGCTGAAACATAGTCCCTGGCTGCCACTGCGTCCAGAATACCTCGGAAATAATATCCTTGTTCGTACCTATTAGATGTCTGAGGGTATCCGGATGGAGAATGAGATCAGAGTCGATAAGGAATAAATAATCATAGTTCAAGGTTTGGGCTCGGTTGATCATTAGATTCTTAAAATTGGCTACTTTCCAGACTAAGTTGGTATTCCAAAAGTGGGTAGTATCATTGCGAATATACGCATCGTGAAAGCCGGAGCTCTGAAGATAAATATGATCACCCATATTTTTAAACTCCTGGAGCAGCCGACTTGATTCCTCATCATCATTATCATCAACCAGATGGAAATCCAGCTCAATATCGGCTACGTTCAGACGAAGCAGGGAATTCAGAAATTCTTTTAAAACTATAGGCTTCTGGTGGATCGGACTGCCAATCAATACGCGAATCTTGTTTTCCGTCATTGCCGCCTCCTTGGGGGACGCCCCTCTTTCCTTAGATGTCCTTATGTTCTCAATATATTTACAGGAGAGCGGCAATAATCCTTATTTTTCAAAGTTCTGTAAAGTAAATAAGTGTTAAATATATTAATTCGTAACGATCTGCTGTACAATAACCAAATAATTAGATACAGATGACAAAATGAACAGCAAAGGATGAGCGCTATGGATAAATCACCGATTAATTCCCTAGATATTACATTAATGTGAAATCCTATCCATTGTAATTCCTAGTATTCCGATATACAATATAAAAAACACAAGCAACGCAGAACATAGAATACGGGGGAGAAACTTATGCGTAAAGGATTATCTGGAGTTATTACTTTGATTTTGTTAACATTTTTGATTAGTGCGTGCTCCGGAGGGAACACCGCCACTTCTACAGATACAAATCAGACGCCTGCTACTAATGATGGAACGACAGCAAGCACTGAGCCAAAAGATGGAGGCAACTTGATTATTGGAGTCGCTGCTGATCCTGTTATTCTAAATCCGAACTACGCGGGTGACCGTGTCAGTCTTACGATTGACCAAGCGCTCTATGCTCCACTGTTCCAAGTAAATGAGGGTAAGAAGACCTTCTACTTGGCAGACAGCCTGACCCTTTCAGAAGATAACCTGACTTATACGTTGAAGCTGAAAAGCGGACTTACATGGCATGACGGAGAAAAGCTTACGGCTGACGATGTCGTGTTCACGATTGATAGCATCCTCGATGAGAAGCAAAACAGCATGTTGAGAGCAAATTTATTCATCGGTGATAAACCCGTTAAGGCGGTTAAGGTGGATGATCTGACCGTAGAGTTCAAGCTACCGCAGGTCAGCCCAGCTTTTGAAGCTACACTAGTGCAAGTATTTCCGATTCCAAAGCATATTTTTGAGAATGAGACGGATCTAGAGAAAAGCACCAAGAATGCTAATCCGGTTGGATCTGGACCATTTAAATTTAAAGAATATAAAGCCGGCGAATATGTAACATTAGAAAGATTTGATAACTACTTTGGCGGCAAGCCACATCTTGATTCTGTAACGTACCGGATTGCTAAAGATACGAATGCTGCGAATCTCGCACTTCAAAGTGGTGAGATCAACATTAAATATCTAGATCCACAGGATGTTGGAACGATTGAGGCTTCGAACAATTTCGAAATCCTTCCTTATAGTGAAGGCCGATTGTCCTACCTGATGTTCAATGCGAACAGTGATAGAGGTGCTCTTGCTAAAAAAGAAGTTCGTCAAGCCTTGTCTCTAGCATTAAGTCGTGATGAAATCATTCAGGCTGCTTATACCTCTAGCGAGTATGCAGACCCGGCGAAGTCATTCTTGACTCCGGATGCATTGTTCTATACTAATGATGTACCTTCTTTCGATAATGATGTGGAAAAAGCGAAAGAGCTTCTGAAGTCGGCTGGAGTTAGCGATCTGAAATTGAGATTGATTGTATCGAGCGGAAATAAAGCTCAGGAAGCCATTTCACTATACGTGCAGCAAAAGCTAAAGGCCATTGGCGCTGAAGTTGAACTGCAAAATATGGATGCTTCGGCATATGGTCAGAAGTTCAGTGATATGAATTCAACAGATTTTGAACTTGCTATTGCGGGTTATATTATGGGTTACGATCCTGACGCTTACAGAATTTTGTATACTTCTACTGCTGATTCCAACTACTCGCATTATAATAATGCTGAGGTTGATAAGTTGTTCAATGAAGGTGCAGGAGAAGCAGATGTGACTAAACGTGGTGAGATCTATAAGAAGATCCAAGAAGTCATTGCAGACGATGCACCGATTTATCCAATCGCTAATACTAAGACTATTGTAGCTGTCTCCAAGAACTACGGCGGTCTTGAAGAAGCAGTCTTGAAGCCTGTCGTTATTTTTGAAGATTTATCGAAAATCTACCTTAAATAAAAACGGGAAAAAGTAAGCTGGGTTATCCAGCTTACTTTTTTACCGATACAGAACTGGGAGAATAAACGTATGAGACAACTTATCGTCCGAAGATTACTGCAAACCCTGCCGATGTTGTTTTTTGTTTCGGTTGTGTGCTTTGCGATGATTAAGCTGGCTCCGGGGGATCCGGTATTATCCTTCGTTACGCCGAATATGCATGCAGATGATATTGAGCGCATCCGGCATAACCTTGGGCTGGATAAGCCAGCTTACATTCAATATTTAATCTGGATTAAAGAAATACTGCAGGGGAATTTTGGTTATTCCCTAGTGAATCATCAGCCAGTGTTGGATCAAATTCTAGAACGCCTGCCTGCAACCGCTGGTTTGATGGGTTCTGCGATCGGTCTTGCTGTTTTACTGGCAATTCCACTCGGTCTTATTGCTGGAGCAAACCGGAACCGCTGGGTAGATAAGCTGATTAATTTCTTATCCTATGTCGGAATATCCGTGCCTTTGTTCTGGCTTGCCATCTTACTGATGTATTTATTCGCGATTAAGCTGCACTTGCTCCCCATTATGGGGATGCGAACGATTGGTGTGGAATCGGCGTTTGACGTATTCAAGCATGCTATCCTGCCTTGTACCGTACTTGCTTTTGGATTCCTGGCTGGTTATGTGCGATACATTCGCTCTAGTACCATTGGACAGCTAAAAGAAGAGTATGTGCAGATTCAATATGCTTTTGGATCTAACAAGACAACGATTCTATTCCGTCATGTAATGAAGCATGTGTTGCTTCCTGTAATTACATTGCTCGGGATGTCTATGGGTGATCTGGTGGCAGGTGCAATTGTTACAGAAACAGTATTTTCATGGCCGGGTATTGGCTCTTTGGGGATGACTGCAGTTAAAGGGATGGATTACCCCGTGATTATGGGAATTACTCTATTCTCCTCTTTAATGCTGATCATCGGTAATCTAGTCGCGGATATTCTATATAGCTTCGTGGACCCACGAATTAAATTAACGAGGTGACCTCATGAATCGCAGTAAATGGAAAAGTGTTGGAGATGAGCTATTTACGAATAAATTGGGCGTCCTTGCCCTCATTACTTTAATCATCTTCACACTGGGCTCTATATTTGCTTTTTTATCTGGACATGATCCGAATGCGATGGATGTTCTGGCACGTCTGAAATCGCCAGGAGCCGATCACTGGTTCGGGACGGATGACTATGGCCGGGATTATTTTGCCCGCGCATTATATGGTGGTCGGGTGTCCTTGCTAGTTGGCTTTGCTTCAATGATCATTGCTACAGGCATAGGTGTGACGGTGGGCGTAATCAGTGGATACTTTGGCGGATGGGTTGATAATCTTCTCATGCGGATGCTTGATGTAGTGCTGTCCATTCCTTCTTTCCTGGTTCTGCTGCTGCTTAGCGTATTCCTGAAGCCAAGTGTAGGGAATATCATCATTATTATTGCATTATTAATGTGGATGAATATCGCCCGTGTCATTCGGGCAGAGACGATGACGATCAAAGAACGGGAATATGTACTCTATGCAAAAGCCTCCGGACAGAGCAATTTCGGAATTATTTGGCGTCATATTCTTCCGGGGTTAGTCCCGGTTGTCATTGTAGGTG
Organism: Paenibacillus pseudetheri; assembly: GCF_924513355.1. Lineage (NCBI taxonomy): Bacteria > Bacillati > Bacillota > Bacilli > Caryophanales > Paenibacillaceae > Paenibacillus > Paenibacillus pseudetheri. The sequence continues at coordinate 222,672 of NZ_CAKMAB010000006.1, read as the reverse complement.
CGACGAATAATATCGCTTCGGCGATTATGATGGAATCCTCCTTAAGTTTCCTGGGGTTTGGGGTACAGCCTCCGAATTCGACTTGGGGCAGTATGCTTAACAATGCGCAGGGGTATATCGCGCAAGCGCCATATCTGGCTTTATTCCCTGGATTATTGATACTATTAACGGTACTGAGCTTTAATGTTTTGGGTGATATTTTGCGGGTAGGCTTTGAACCGAAGCTGATCCGAAGATAGGAGTGTGAAGACATCATGACGGAACGGCTATTGTCTGTCGAGGATTTGAAGGTTTCGTTCCATACAAGGGACGGAGAGAATCAAGCAGTTCGCGGCGTTAGCTTTCATATAGATGCTGGTGAGACGGTAGGAATCGTCGGAGAATCTGGTAGTGGGAAGAGTGTGACTGCCAAGGCGATTATGTCATTAATTACACCTCCGGGTAAAATTATCGGTGGAAATATTAATTTTCGTGGTGAGAATTTATCGAACCTTTCGGAAAAAGAGTGGAGAAAGCTGCGCGGTAACCGCATAGCAATGGTGTTTCAGGACCCCATGACCTCTCTTAATCCTGTAAAAAAAATCGGCCAGCAGCTTACGGAAGTCATCCGTCGGCATCGGGGTTTAAATAAGCAAGAAGCACTTAAAGAGGCAGCAAGTATCTTGCGTCAGGTAGGTATTAATAATCCTGAACAGCGGCTGCAGCAATATCCGCATGAATTCAGCGGCGGGATGCGCCAGCGGGTCATGATCGCCATGGCTCTTTCCTGTAAGCCAGAGCTATTGATTGCGGATGAGCCGACAACTGCGCTCGATGTAACAATACAGGCGCAAATTCTAGATCTTTTTAAAGAGTTGAAGAATAATACCAGTACAGCTGTAGCGCTCATTACCCATGACTTGGGTGTGGTTGCACAGGTATGTACACGGGTTATCGTAATGTATGGTGGACTTGTGATGGAGGAAGGCACGGTGGAGGATATCTTTTATCGCCCACAGCATCCTTACACGAAAGGTCTGCTTCGCTCGATTCCAAAACGTGACGGTAAGTCGCGGGAACGCCTTATCCCTATCGAAGGTACACCTCCGGATTTGCTGAATCCTCCTTCGGGGTGTCCATTTATGGAACGTTGCCCTAATGCTTTTGCCCGTTGCAGCGAACGTCCTCCGGTCATCGAATTATCGCCTGGCCATCGTTCGATGTGCTGGCTGGCAGACGGTGTGCAGGAGACTCCAGCCGTAGCTGGTGTTGAAGGGAGCGGTTCTGTTGAGTGATAATAAGATTCTAGTGGACGTAAATAATCTGAAGAAACATTTCTCCAAAGGCAAGGATATATGGGGACGTAATACATCTGTGCTTAAGGCGGTAGATGGCGTAAGCTTTCAGATTCGTCAGGGGGAGACCTTTGGACTGGTCGGAGAATCAGGGAGCGGCAAGTCCACGGTTGGACGCTGCTTGCTGCGATTGTATGACTATACAGACGGTGAAGTGTCTTTTGACGGGCAGCCGCTGAGCAAGCTTGGAGAGAAGCAGCTTAAGCCTTTTCGCAGACGGATTCAATCGATTTTTCAAGATCCGTATTCCTCGTTGAATCCAAGCCTGAGTGTTCTTGATCTGATCAGTGAGCCTATGAAAATCCACGGGATCCACGAAGGCGACGAACGTATAGAGGCTGTTGCGGCACTGCTGGATAAGGTGGGTTTAAAAAGAGAGCATCTTTATCGCTTCCCTCATGAATTTAGTGGTGGGCAACGCCAACGGATATCGATCGCTCGAGCGTTATCTGTGAAACCTGAATTCGTAGTGTGCGATGAACCGATCTCAGCGCTGGATGTATCTGTTCAGGCTCAGGTAGTGAATATGCTGGAGGATTTGCAGTCGGAATTCGGGTTAACCTACCTCTTTGTTGCGCATGATCTGTCGATGGTACGGCATATTTCGGACCGGATTGGCGTGATGTATGGGGGGCGTCTCGTAGAGGTAGCCGGAAGTGATGAACTGTACGAGAATCCTATCCATCCTTATACGAAGGCGTTGCTGTCTTCGATTTTGGAGACGGACCCTAAGCGGGCTAATCAGAGAATTATTTTAGATGGATATTCGGCAGAGTACGGCAGGGCGGAGACTTCTACATTGCAGGAAGTGAGTCCGGGTCATTATGTTGCTTATGATTTCACGGAATAAGTAGTATCTATATACAGGTATGGGGGGAATCAGGATGTCAGACAATTTGAACCGGGTAAGGTTATCCCAGTGGGATGCTTTACTGGTAGAATCACTTCGCGCTTTGGGCTGGTCTAATGAGGATATTCTTCGTAAAGTGGCGGAGGGCGATTTGCCCGTTGACGAGAGTGAATATGAATTTGATTATAAGCAGTTGACCACTTTGCAAGCGGAGCAGCCAGAACTGTTCGAGCAAGCGGTGAAGACAGGCTATCAGATCAAATACAACACGATTCGTGGCATTCGTAGCTGGATATGGGTTGCTCTTGGTAAAGAGGGAGAGCTGGAGCTTGAAGAGGGTAAAGAAGCGGTAGAAGTAGCTTTGACTGTGGCTGAGAAGGAACATCTGGCATCTGTGCTGTCTTTCGGCTGGCAGATTCACGGTGGAGCCGGCGTGGCAGACGATGCCGGTGCTAACGCAAGCTACCGGATCGAGCCGATTCAACGATAACCTCTCCGAGAGAGAAGAAACAAAGAGAGAACGCCCTTATCCTTTCCTCATGGAAAGGATAAGGGCGTTCTTGGTTAGTTCACTTCAGCTCGGCCACGCCGGAAGCTGATTTCTGCTTTGCCGGTGTGGAGCTGCCACATATGCCAGAATACAAACGGAACAATCATAATAAAGTTGATGATTCCCCAATAGTTCATGACGTCTGCATTGTACCACGACGTAGCATCCATTAGTGTCGGGAACAGGCTAACGAAGCAGGCGCGTAGAAGTAAATGTGCCGCTAATGTATAGACCCGTGCAATGATATAGAGTTCTGGGCGGCGTTTGATGATGGGATAGAGCTCGGCTGCGAGAAGAATGCATAGCGAGCTTGCAAAGAACTTCGGACTCTCGGCATAGACGAAGGCTGCATTCCAAGTTGTATAGAGGAAGTTCCAGCCGATTGTCGTATACACAATAAGATCGCCGTGCGATTGCGTGGAAATCTTCCAGTATTTTGGCGCAAAAGGGATGGTTATACATAATAAGAGGCCGGTTAGCGCGTTGAACGTATTCCCCATTGTGAAGTCTTTAATGGTCGCTTCCATAATATTAAGGAATAGCACGCCATATACGAACCACAATACCCAATCCTTCTGCAACCCATTCCAGAACGGTCCTTTTCGTTTCTCGTAGTTAGCAATACGAATGAATCCAACAAATATCGTAGGAAGAATTACACTTAAAATCTTGGCCCACCGAAACCAGCCTTCGACACCGCCCATAAGCCATAAGGGGAAGGTTAGTAAGGATGCAATCCAGAACCAATGGGCAAACCTATAATGCTTGCGCATGATACTGACAACAATAAGAAGCAGAACTATGTAGCCGATCATACTAACGCCGTACTGCCATGCAGGAATATCCATGATAAACCTCCTTTTTTGTGAAAGCGTAATCAATTTTTGCCGATACTGAGCTTCACCCCTGTAAAGCTTGGTTAATTCATAAACATAACAACTGTTCGGTTTTATTGTATTAGGAATTAATTGGTTCTGTCTGTGCTAATTAACACACAAAAAACAAATCAGATTCAGTACTCTTTTCATATAAAAATAATTCGCAACAAGCGATTCAGTTGGGCGGGGAGTTTATGTCTGAGGATAGAAAATTACATATTATTGAGGCGACCAATCGTGTGATCTATCGAATGGGTATTGCGGGTACGACCATGCGGAGGATTGCCGATGAAGCCGGGCTGAGCACGGGGGCTCTGTATCATCATTACAATAGTAAAGAAGAGATTCTTTATGATGCGATGGATCGCAGTCTATCCGTATCTACGAGAATTGCCGAGGAGGTACAGCAAGGGAAGTATAGCCGCCGGGAAGTTATTGAGCAAATCAGCGAGAATGTGAAAGATCGTTTTAACAAAATAGATGACAATCGAATGCAGTTCTATCTTGCCCAGGAAGCGATACTCGGGAACGAGGAAATCTCAAATCAATTGAAAGTTAAGTATAAGAAATGGATTGGTCATACCGAGGAGCTGTTGCAACGCTTGTACGAAAAACAACCCGGGAAATACAATAAAGCCATTGCCTCATTGCTGATTGGAGCTATTGACGGGATCGTTATGCAGACGCTGCTGGGTGTGGCGAATAAGGATGATATTGAAGATATTTGCGAGGTATACCACAAACTTCTTGTAGAAGGCATTCCGAAGCTGTTAGAAGCATGGGATGAATAACGCAGAGCGCGGCGGTGCGGCTAATCCTTCTGCGCGTAATTCACATAATGAAACTCCCCGCAGCTTTCTGCGGGGAGTTTCATTATACGTTTACTGCTGTATAAGCAACCTCATATTGTGCAGCTTCAATCCAGGTTCCTGTCTTAAAGTCTCTGCCCCGGATAAGCACTTTATCTCTAAATACTTCCACATAGAAGCCTTGGCTGCCTGTCTTATGCTTATCTTCGTTTGTCCAAAGGTAGGCGACAGAAGCAGCATTAAACATCGTTGCCATCTCTCCATGGCCAGGGTGCATAGTGTTGTCTACCTCTAGCTCCCAATGGGTGTGACCAGTGAATAACAAAGTCTGGGGGTGTCTCGAAAGAATCTCTTTTAATTCCTTATCTTGCGTGACGCCATACCAATCTTGTGATTCTAGCGATCCGGCTACGGTATCTTTAAGCGGTTGATGCAGGAATAGAAAGATAGGCTGATCCGGTGAAGATTGCTCCCCAAGCTTATGCTCCAGCCAATCAAGCTGTTTAGAGGAAAGATGACAGAATTTAGGTAATCCTTTTTCTGTACCCAGAAAAATAAAATGATAGCCATTAATCCAGTGATCATGATAGGGTCCAGACATTCCAGTCTGTGACGTATACATTCCTAAGCGAGACTTCCATATCCCGAGGCCTACATCATGATTACCTAAAGTGAAAGTAATATCGGGCAAGTCAGCCTTATGTTGATTAATGATACGAAGCATTTCTTTATATTCAGCAGAAAACCCGTGGTCTGTGACATCACCGATATGCATAATCCCGCTGCTACCTTCTCCATGTGCGGCTATATCACGGAGCGCCAGCTCAAAATTAAGATTGTACTCATGGTTTCGGTTAGCGGTGACATGCGTATCCGTGATGATCTGAAAGGTGATAACTGGTTTATCTTCAGGTGATGTGTTCGTACTCATGTTTAGGCATCCTCCTTCATCTATGAACCTAACAAATACTGTTTCTGTTCGCTAATGCGTCTTGCCGCTAATGTTCAGCCCTATGATCCCGGTAATGATAACGGCTATCCATAGTAGTGAGGATAGGGTCAGCTTTTCTTCAAAAAACAGGGCTCCTATGAAGGAAATCAGGATGATTCCCGCACCTGACCATATCGCATATGCAACGCCTACCTTAATAGAAGTGAGGGCATAATTCAGGGAGGTGAAGCTGGCTCCATAGAACAGGAACATGAGCACGGAAGGCCAGAGCTGAGTGAACCCCTGAGATATTTTCATTGAGATGGTCCCCGAGAGTTCGAACACAATAGCTAGCGTCAGAAACATCCATGCCCATATTCCTTCTATTTTCACAGGGAAGTAACCTCGATGCTGAGTTCAGCGTAAGATCGCACAATGAGATCTGCATCCGGGAGAATATGCGTCAAAGCAATAGTGTCTTCATTTTCAGTGATACCTATGGCTACCTGAACGCCCGCTGCTTTAGCCATTCGCATATCCCCATTAGTATCACCGATAACAGCTGTGTGCGCGGGTTCAACGGCCAACCTTTCGCAGGCAAGCTGTACCATGTCGGGGAAGGGTTTACCCTGATCCACAAGGTCTGTTCCAATTACCTCGGAGAAATAATGCCGTATGCCTAGCCATTGGAGATGTTTCTCTGCAGCATCTGTTTCATCTGCGGTCACCACGGCGAGAGGGATGCCAGCACTCACACACTCATCAAGAAAACGATGAAGTCCCGGCAGCGAATGAACGGGGCGTTTCTCTTCCAACATAACATCCGCTTCCAGACGGCACTGATGAACAAGCTCCATGGACTCCGCCCAAGATAAACCTTGCAGATAACCCTGCCATGACAGGATGGCATAGAGATCACGCATAGTCCCCATAGCCAGGGGTCCGTTGCGATCATAATCGGTAATGCTTCCTTGGGCATTGTGTATAGTTCCCATTAATGCAGGGAGCTGTTCTTCTGGAATCTGTAGTCCTCTTTGCTTCATATCCTTCGTGAATCTCTCTAACAAACATTCGCCCCAGCTGCCCCAGAGGGATACGAACTGGAGCAGCGTACCATCCTTGTCGAATAGAATAGCTGCTACAGCGTATCTGCCTTGTGGCGTGATGAGCTCAGACATGAACTCCACCGCCTTTATTTTAATTTATCAAGCGCTGCTTGCGCCGTTTCCTGTGCTTCCTTAAGTGCTTGTGCTGCAGGAATATTCTCAATTTGCACCTTATCAGCGGCGATTTTCAGCGCATCGTTGATTTTGCCGCCAGTAGGGTCTTGGAAAGGTGCAGAACCATGGGAAGCTTGCATCAACGGAACCTTAATCTGTGGATTGTTTTCGCTGAATGACACAAACGCCGGGTCTTGCAATGCGGATTGGCGCACCGAAATATATCCAGTATTAATCGACCAGAAGGCTGTGTTCTCAGCATTTGTGAAGTAGGTTAGCCATTTCATAGCCGCTTGTTTCTCACTGTCGCTAGCTTTAGATAGAATGCCGGCCATCAGCGCTTGGGCTACGGGTTTTCCCTCACCAATCCCTGCCCAGCCTGGTTGCTCCATAGCAGAAACAATGCTAAAGTCGAGATCGCCCTGATCGCCACTGGAGCCGGTGTAGCCTGCGGATTGACCCTTCATTACATCATCAATTGTCTTGTACCAATACTCCCAGCCTTGACCCCCAGAATGAATCCGCATGATCTTATCCTCGTGAATCCACTTGCGGAACAAATCCCAGGTTTCGATCCACTCTTTAGAGTCGATCATAACTTGTTTACCATCCTCACTAAGGATAGTGCCTCCTTTGCTGAGCACGGCATCAATCATGTTCCCTGAACCCCACATAGGCTCCCAACCATAGAGGGTGGTTTTGCCGCCGTCCTTCACTGTCATTTTCGCAGCTGCAGCAGCTAGATCTTCCCAAGTCTTTAGTGTGCTAGCATCAATTCCATTCTTCTCAAAAGTATCCTTGCGATAGTACATGACCTGCGTTGTTCCATACATCGGCAGGAAGTATTGCTTACCATCAACCTGGCCCTGACTTAGAAAGGTTTGGACAAAATCCTCTTTATTAAAATCTGGCTGCAGTGCCATAAGCTCGTCTATCGGAGCGAAATATCCTTTACGGGCCCAATCTACATTTGAGGAGAGAGCAGCAGCGGGCACTTTTCCTGTAGCAATCGCCGCTTGCAGCTTCTGCTCGGTTTCGGTGTAGTCTGCCTGAGTGATACCTTTGACAATGACCTCTTGCTGAGAGGCGTTAAATTTCTGAATCAGTGCCTCCATATTCTCACCAAGCTTGCCGCCGAGACCATACCAGAATTCGATTGTCACCGGTGCATTTTGTGTGGGTGCAGCCTCTGCGGATGGGGAGGAAGAAGCTCCATTCGCCGCTGTAACATTACCCGTACTCGTATTTCCTCCGCAAGCTGTTAACATTGTAAATCCGGCAACCAAAGATAGGGCGGATAGTCTCTTCAATACGTTCATCATCATTCTCCTCTTATTAAATAGAATTGTTAGCTTATCCTTTGCTGGAACCAGCGGTCATGTTGACACTTTGCATGATCGTTTTCTGAGCTAGTAGAAATACTAGCAGCAACGGGGCGATGGTGAATGCACTAGCGGCCATGATCAGCGGCCATTTCAATCCGTAAGCACCTCCTTGAGTGAAGAAACTACGTAGTCCCGCCGAAACTAGCTGTAGATTAGGGTCTTTGGTGATCAGCATCGGCCAGAAATAGTTATTGTACTGATCAATGAAGGTGATCAGGGCTAGCACAGCAAAGGAAGAACGTGTAATGGGGACAAGAATGGTCCAGAGAATCCGCATATGTGAGGAACCATCCACTTCTCCAGCCTCTACCAGCTCATGGGGAACCTGAAGAAATGCTTGCCGGATTAGAAAAATGGAGAAGACACTTACACAGTTAGATAGAATCAATCCGGCATATGAATCCAGTAGATGAAGCTGGGACAATACCAGATATCCGGGAAGATAAACGGCGGTGGCAGGAACCATATAGCCGAAAAGAATGACACCTGCGAACAGCGCTCTGAAGCGAAACTTCATATGCGTAAGTGCATATGCCATCATCCCGGAATTTATCACCTGCAAAATAACAATCGACACGGCGACAAATACGCTATTGCCCATATATCTAAAGAAAGGGGCTTCGTGCCAGGCGGCTGAAAAGTTACTCCACAGCGGCTCTTTCGGCCAGATCGTCGGCGGAGACTGCCAGATTTCATCATTGGTTTTTAAGGCGCTGGTGACCATCCAATAGAAGGGGAAGGCCATGATCAGTGCAATAGCTGCAAAAAATAGATGGCGTGCCAGTTTGCCCACGCGTACGGTCGTTGCATTCATCAGTCGTTCTCCTTTACAGCAGTAGTTATTGATAATGGGTTGTCCGTTTACTAACCTCTAATGAGATTACGGAGAGCAGCATACATATAAATACCAGAATCATTGCGACACTAGAGGCTTCTCCAATCTGAAAGGCTTCAAAGGCAGACTGATAATACATATAGAGCAAGGTACGTGTTGATCCCGACGGTCCACCTTGTGTGAGTACGTTAATCTGGTCGTATGCCTGTAACGCACCGATGATCTGTACGATGAACAGAAATAGTGTCGTTGGCGAGATTAGCGGTAAAGTAATACGGCTGAATTTTTGAACAGCATTTGCTCCATCCAGTTCAGCGGCTTCCAACAGATCATTAGGGACATTACGCAGCGCCACCAAGTAAAAAATCATCGCCCAGCCTACCGATTTCCATATCGTCACGAGCAGAACGCCGAGCAGCGCCCATTTAGGATCTTGAAGCCAGCCGATTTTTTCTAGACCGAATAGATCAAGTACAGTATTGGCAAGGCCGATTTCAGGTTCATAGATCCAGGACCAGACAATCGATACCGCCACGGTCGGCGTGACCCAAGGGGAGAAAAGCAGTACCTGATAGAGGGTGGAGCCTTTCAGCTTTCCGTTCATCAGGAGTGCTAGTCCAAGTCCGATCAGAATAACGGGCAGTACACTTCCCGCACAGAATAACAGGGTTACTTTTAGTGCTTTATAGAAGGCAGGATTGCTGAACAGATCCAGATAGTTGGTTAGTCCGACAAAGGTTTTCTCGGGGCTCATGAAGTCCCATTCGGTAAAGCTGAGATAAAATACATAAAGTAATGGCGCAAGCCAAAATACCACGAATGGAATCATTGCCGGCAAGGTGAAGAGCACCGGTTTCAACTCCCCTATAAATCTCGAGCGTTTCATTATTCTGTCGATACCCCATTCCATCTTCTGTTTTTTGCGGTATAATTCTGAGGAAAGCTCATCCGTTCAAAAAAAATTGTACACTCATCTGGCAGCTGCGTGGTCAAGCGGGCGTAAAGATCGATACGAGATTATGTAAAAATTTTAGAGATTAGCGAAAGTAGTTGCTATTTTGTGTAAAATAGAAAGTAGATTCTAAGTGGAATGAAGGTGCAGCTATGAAACAGGTAGCCTTTGGTGAAGAGAATAGAGACTTATCTCCACGTGAGCAGCTGCTGCGTCCGATGATCGATGCGATTGCTCAGACAATGGACTTATACGGTGCCAATTACTCATTCGGGCAGCTGTATGGAATTATGTTCTTTGAAGACCGGCCGATGACGCTTGAAGAGATGAAGAATGTGATGAATATGAGCAAGAGTAATATGAGCTATGGGGTCCGTTCTTTGATGGCTTCCAAGATGGTCACCAAGCTGGAGGAGAAGCGGGAACGAAAGGATCTGTATGCAGTGGAAACAGATTTTTTTCAGACCTTTAAGAACTTTTTTGGAATGAAGCTGCAGCGGGAGATTGATGTCATGAGACAAGCCTTGGATGTTGTTATTCCTGAGCTGGAAGGATTGGTTCAAGCCGTGGATACTCCTGAGGATGAGCGGCAATTCTGCCTGAAGGATCTGGAGAAGCTGGAGCATGCCGTTCAATATTATGATTGGCTGCAGCAGTTTGTGGACGAGCTTGGGGAAGAAAATTACTTCGCAGACAAGAGAAGGATCTAGACCGTCTACAATTACACATAGATGTACATAATTATATATAGATCTCCATGTGAGGGAGGTGTTCCTTAAGTCAGTTCAGGCTTAGGGATCGCCTCCTATTTTTATTATAAGAAACAAAATTAAGAAGGAAATGTAACCAAAAGTAGGTGGAACTGTCACCAAATATGTAGTTACATAGTGAATAAAAGATCTTTTTAAGGAGATTCAGAGCTTGCATATGAAAAAATATATGATGCTTTTAGTCATCGTTCTGCTAATAAGTCTTGCTGCTATTTTTAACAATCAACGTGAGTCTTCTGCAGTTACTATAGATGTGAACGGTCAAATGATTAAGACGGTAGCTACATACCCGGCCTCGTCTGATGAGCTTATGATTCCCAAGGCTGTTGCCGAACAGGCTCTTAATATGCGTATCGACTGGCAGAAGCAGGGGCCACTTCCGAAAGGTATTTACTATAGAGACCATGTAACTGTGCTGATGTACCATCATCTTTCTGAGAAGCCAATGCCGCAGTTTCCTTGGATCTTATCTGCCGATCGGTTTGATGATCAAATGAACCTGCTGAAGCAGGAAGGGTTTCACGTGATTACGATGGAACAATATCGAGAATTTATGCTGAACGGTGGCACGGTTCCAGACAATGCAGTGCTGCTGACTTTTGATGATGGATATGAGAGTTTTTATGAGCTGGCCTTTCCGATCTTGAAAAAATATGGCTATACGGCAGTGAATTTCGTTATCGTATCTACAATTGATCACCCAGATCCGAATAGTGTGCCGAAACTCAACTGGGAGCAGATGCGGGAAATGAAGCGTGACGGGATGGGATTCTATAGTCACACGTACGATTTACACCATTATGGTATCGTGGATGCTGAGGGTGGGGAGCGGCCAGCCGCCAGTGCTTTGTTATATATTGACGATGAGAACAGAAACGAGCTGAATTCGGAGTACTACAGCAGAGTTACTCGTGATTTGGCCAAGGCAGAGCAAAGGCTGAAGGAAGAGCTGGGGAATACCGATTCAGCGATTGCCTTTCCATATGGATCATACAACGACCGATTGTTATCCGCATGTGATTCACTTGGAATTTCGCTGACATTTAAAATCCAAGATGGGATCAATGCGAGAACGGACCGGAACGCCTCCCGAATCAACGGGGGAAGTCAGATTCTATCCGCAATCCAAACCCTTGAGCAGATTAAACATATAGATTCGCCCATGGAATTAACCCTGAATAACCAAAGAGTAGCTCTAATAGGAAGTGCGCCCGAAATGAGGAAAGGGACCTTGATGGTTCCGTTTATACAATTATGCAAAGATCTACATATTGATCTCAACTACGATCAGAAGAGTCGAATCATTAAGTTAATACACACAACGGATGGCCCGTAGAAGGCTAAGGAAATGTATGGAATGGGAATCATCTTTCCCTATGTTCATTAGGAGATTACAAAAAGTGTGAAATTTCGCCAATTTGGGCGAATCACTAGTTGCTATAAGTGAATTCCTTACTGTAGACTATAAATAGAGTACTAATTGGTAGGCGAATGGAGAGAACAGATGGAAGTATTTAAGCGTTATTACGCGAATTTAACGGTCCGGCGTTTTTTTATTTTGGGGCTGGTTGCCCTGCTGCTGTTCAGTATTAGAGATATGCTCAATTTAGTACTGTTAACATTTCTGATTGCTTATGTAATGAACAGCTTTCAAGTGCTGCTCACGAAGCGGATCAATAAATATGTTGCAGTCAACAGTAAAGTCATTATTATTATTTTATATTTAGCTCTGATTGCTCTGATCGTAGTGACCTTAGTGAATTATTTACCGAAGGTCTTCACTCAGATTAAGCAGTTAACAAATTTTCTAACCAGTTTAACCCCTGCAAATATCCCGCAGAACGAAATTGTACAGTATTTATTTTCCCAGCTTAAGGATTTGAACTACCAGTCTTATGTGAAAGATGGTCTTGAATACGTCCTTAAAATAAGTAATTGGGGCACTAGCTTCGTATTATCCACCATTCTGAGCTTTGTCTTTATTCTTGAGAAGAACAGAATTGTCAGTTTCACTGCCCGTCTTAAAGAGAGCAAGATTTCCTGGTTCTATGTTGAGCTTGAGTATTTCGGTAGAAAATTCATCTCATCGTTTGGTAAAGTGATCGAAGCGCAAATTCTGATCGCGCTGTTTAATACATGCTTTACGGTGATTGGACTCTGGATCTTAGGTTTTCCGTATCTATTCGCCTTATCGATTATGATCTTCCTGCTTAGTTTGATTCCAGTTGTAGGCTTTGTGATCTCCTTAATACCACTTTGTATTATTGGTTACAACATTGGCGGCATAGCAATGACGATATATGTATTGGTTATGATCGCCATACTACATTTTGTCGAGGGTTACTTCTTAAATCCAAAACTGATGTCATCCAAAATGAATCTGCCTATGTTCTACACCTTTATCGTACTTCTCTTCTCTGAGCACTATATGGGTGTATGGGGTCTAATTCTCGGCATTCCAATTTTTGTGTTCTTCCTGGATATACTTGAGATCAATAGAGATAACAAGATAGAGACTTAGGAATTCAGTTAAATAGCGTTTAATATACGAAGAGGGTGATCCGATAGCCATTCAATGGCTTTCGGATCACCCTCTTTATTTAAATATAAGAATCTATAATTTTCACGCTATATAATCCTTATATTTCCCGCATAAACACTTACCGTCCATTAGGGACGCAGAAGGCGTTTTAGCTTGTGACGCGGAGAAATGTTATACGGCCACTATATGTATCTTTCTTAGCCGAAAGAAGTGAGAACGCTCTCCGTAACGATGTCCCTCAGCTCCGCTTTGTGTGCTGCATATTGCTCGGCTGTAATGCTTCCGGAGGCTAGCCGTGAATCCAGCTGTTCCGTTAGCTGGGTTACCTGTAGATTGATCACATCTTCAATATCTGTGTTTTGTTCTATTGCAATATCTTGAAGTGACTTGCCGTCATATAAGGCATCGTAAAGATCATCATCTGTAGATTGGTTAAGGGCTTTCAATAATAATTCGTCTTTATCCGCAACACTTGTGGTGGACCATTGAGTTGACGAGCTTGCGTTAGCAGTAAGGCTACTCCAAGCATTTCCGAAAGACATTACTATAACTACGGTTCCTACTATAATCACTCTTTTTATATCCATTAGAGTCCTCTTTTCTTATTTTACAAATAACGTTTTATGGTTTCTGTTGAAAGTGTTTGTGATGGTTGTGGTTTAACTTATTTCTATTATAACCCGGAAAGCTGAGCTAAAGCTTAAACAATATTTAAGATAACCTAAAGATTTAACACTCAAATGATATAGCGATAATATACCCCTAGTATACTTTCCAGATGATCTAAATTGCATATTTATGCAGAAGGGTCACAATCAAACTTACGGGGAGTGTTCGGAGTTTTGAGAATAACAGCAAAAGCTAAACGTTTTCTATCCAGCGTAATTGCAAGTAGTCTGATGTTGGGGATCATGGTTCCAGCAGGATATGCGGAAGAACAGCAGCTGGATACAGAGCAGACATCTTCCGAATTAGGAGCACATTTTGATGAACAGGTTGAGCTCAACACGCTTTTAAGTCAACCGACTGTAATGACAGATGTATATGCGACACCAACCAATCCAGGCTCTTTACTTATTACTGAGGTTGTTCCGGATACTAAAAATGTAAAAGGTGTAGATGGAACCTCTGTAGATGGTTACGAATTTGTTGAGGTCTACAATAATACGGACGAGCCGGTTAACTTTAAGGATTATTATTTCTTTTATAATGATAAAGATACTTGGACACCAAATGGTGATGCGGTCATACCGGCGCATGGAAATATCGTCTTCTGGATTATGAACGGCAATAATCTGAGTGTTCCTGCCGAGGATTTCATCAAAAACTTTAATCCTTCTGTATCTCTGCAAGAAGGTGTAAACCTGTTCCGTATTAACGGTGGCGGTGGTATGGCAAACGCTTCTCCGCGCAACTTACAAATTAAAAGTAAGGCAGGAGAGGCTCTTATTGTCTCTGCTTCTTATGGAAAAGAACAGGTGAAGGAAAACAACGGGATTTTCTATAAGTATTCGCAATCCGATAGCTCTACGATGAGTCTCATGGCGATTTCGGGAACGCTTGCGGCTACACCAGGGACCGTAGATCCAGAACAACTGCCTGAGCTAGTGCCTGGAGACAAGCAACCGGTAATTGAACACCTCTCGCAGAGCAGTATAGATCCAGCTGATCTTCCCATCACCGCGAAGATTACGAACCTAGAGATTGGACCAGACGGAACGCTACCGGTAGTGAAATTGCAATACGGCTCTCCTTCTCAGGTGAAAGATACGGTAATCACCATGACCTCAAAAGGCGAGGGGGAATATACTGCCGTGATTCCTGCGGCTGCGCTGGAAGAACCAGAACTTCACTACAGCATCCATGTAAACAATGTAACAGAGAGCTATTCTGTTCATGTGAACCTGCCTGCATTCGATTCGAATAATGTGCCGCCGCTGTTAATTACAGAGCTGCTGTCCAATTCGACGAATGTAAAAGGAACGAGCAGCGATGCTTTTGAATTCATTGAGGTATATAACAATACGGATGCACCGATTGATTTTAAGAACTACAAGATCTATTATCGCTATCCTGATAAAGGCAATGCTTCCGATGTGAAGTGGCCCTCTACGAAAGAGAGTTTTGTAATTCCTGCACAGCAGTCCGTAGTGTTTTGGATTATTAATAGTGCTAACAGTACATACACCGCTAGTGATTTTAATGCAGAATTCAACACTAATCTGATCGATGGCACGAATCTCTTTCTAATCCAAAGTGATGGTATGGCCAACTCTGGCCGCCGGGCAGTCGTAATTAAGAGTAACACGGAGAAGGAAATTTCCTCCGCGTATTATGATGCTGACCTTACCTATGATGGTGGAGCTAAAGGTGATGACACCAAAGAAAATAAAGCCCTTCTATACAAGTATCCTGTGAATGGGCAAAGTAAAATGCTCAAGATTAGCACAGGATCAGCGGTTCCGTCACCAGGGCAGGTGGATGTAGTACAGCTTCCTAACACACCGATCCATGTGGAGCCGGATACAGAGAAGCCAACGGTAGATGATTTGACTGGTGTAACGGAGATTGATCAGTCGATGAGTCTGGATTTGAAGGCTTTTGCGGATGACAATAAAGCCGTTACGTCTGTTGAAGTAAGGATAGCATCGGATAAGCAGCCTGATTTTGTCAGCCATAATCTATCCCAAGACTTTAACGATAGCTTGTATCATTATAAATTGTCGTCTGCTGATTTGATTGGCAGAAATGA
This sequence comes from Paenibacillus pseudetheri, assembly GCF_924513355.1. Classification (NCBI taxonomy): domain Bacteria; kingdom Bacillati; phylum Bacillota; class Bacilli; order Caryophanales; family Paenibacillaceae; genus Paenibacillus; species Paenibacillus pseudetheri. The sequence goes on along the minus strand of NZ_CAKMAB010000006.1, from coordinate 206,864 downwards.
AATTCAGTATTACTTCGTCGTTTCCGATGGCACAAATGAGACTGAATCTCCGGTAATAAAAGTGAAAATTACAGGGGGTCCAGATCAATCAGCGCTTCGTTTGAATGTGAAGGATGGGCAATTCATTAATGGCTCTATGACGGTAAAAGGAACCTCTGCCACTTCCAAGGCTGATGAAGTGGGCCTGAGCATCGACAATAAAGTGCTCGGCAATAACGAGGTATATGCCGCGCTTGAGAATGATGCTTACTTTGTATTTGATGCGAAGAATGTAGACTATTATTTCAAAAATGGTATCACAATGGGACCAGAAGAATTAGGGGACGCGAGCATTCTATATACCTTTATGGACCCGATTACTACGTATACGACTTTGACCTTCCCGATCTCCTCTGCCGCATTACAAGTGGGCACGGATAATGTGATCTACATTCGGGCGGGCTCTAAATCATCGCCTTTTGACCCTCGTCCCGAGGAGAATAAAGATGACTTTGAAGTAAAGAATGTGCGCCTATTACTTGCAGATGGTACTGAAGTTTGGGACCCTGCTTATGCAGAACGTGATAAAGAAATTAAGATGGGGGACAGCGCAGGGAAGCATGAATCCATCGGCTTCCGGTTCGATCTGAAATCTGATTTATTCCGTTCGAAGGCTTATAACTGGAATACTAAAGAAGTAACTGACGGAGAACATAAAGTAACAGTGACCGAAGGTGGATCCAAGGTATCGTCAAACGTAGTTGTAGACAACACGCCACCATCCATTAAAGCATCGATTGAAGATGGAAAAACTTATCGCGGTAATTTCGTAATTACTGCTGAGATCAAGGATACTTACGCAGGTGTAGATAAAGTTAGCTTAATGCTGGATGGCAATGTTATTGAACTGCCTTATGCTACTTCATCTGGAAAGCTGTCCGGTGGAGACCATACGCTTTCTATCACGGCATTGGATAAGATAGGTAATCAGGTGGAAAAGGTAATTACATTCCATGTACCGAATGAAAATCCATTTGCACCACTCCTGATCTCACCTCAGAACTGGGAGAGCGGTGTGGGTACAAATCCGACCTTGAAGGTTAAGGTTGAAGATCCTAACCAGGATAAGATGGATGTTACCTTCTATAGAGGCTTCAAGTACGATGGTAACCATCCAGAGCAAGGATTTACTGGATTTAAGAACGCATCGGATACAGAACCGCCGAAGCAATCCGTTCCTGCGGGCGAAGAAGCCCTTAGCAGTGACGAATACAGCAAAATAAGTGCAGTTGACGGACAGTACTTAATTAACGATGCTGTTGAGCAATTCCCATATCAGCGCTATGAAATTAAGCTGGATGAATCGGTGAAGGCTTCAGATCGTGTGGATATTGAATGGAAGGGGAATTCACTTCCAGGTCGTAAAGTAAGTCTGTACGCGTGGAGTCCTGCTGAAGAGAAGTGGATACAGCTGGATCATTTGATTGCTGGTACTGAGGATTTCGAACTGAAATCTACGGTAACTGCTGGAGATTATAGAAATGGAAATAGTTTTGCGGTGATGGTTCAGGATGAAATTGCGTCCGTGGCTAAGACTGCACCTACAGTTACGCAGGATACCTATGATTTTTCTTTTGTATGGATGTCTGATACGCAATATTATTCTCAAAGCTACCCTTACATTTATCAGAAAAATGTAAAGTGGATTGCCGACAATAAGGATAATTTGAACTTGAAATATGTAATTCATACCGGAGATGTAGTGGACAAATCCTATCAGGAATATCAATGGGAAGAAGCCGATCGGGATATGAAGGTACTCGAGGATGCAGGTATTCCATATGGTGTTCTTGCGGGTAATCATGATGTAGGCCATCAAACCGGAGATTACACGAAATTCTGGCAATACTTTGGGGAATGGAGATTTAAGGACATGCCAACCTTTGGCGGATCCTATGACAACAACCGGGGCCATTATGATTTGGTATCTGCGAACGGAAATGACTTCATTATCGTATATATGGGCTGGGGACTGGCTGAAGAAGAAATTGAATGGATGAATGAGATCGTTGCTCGTTATCCAGAACGTAAAGCGATTCTTTGTCTTCATGAATACCTGCTCGTATCTAATAACCGCGCACCGATTGCCGATACGATCTTTGAAAAGGTTGTAAAACCTAACAAGAATGTAATCGCAGCTTTGTCCGGTCATTATCATGATGCGGAGCTTAAGGTAGATGAGTTGGACGATAATGGAGATGGCATTGCGGACCGCAGTGTATATCAAATGCTGGCAGATTATCAAGGTGCCGAAGAGGGTGGACTAGGTTATATTCGTCTGCTTCAGTTCGATGTAGCTAACAACAAGCTTCGTGTGAAGACTTATTCGCCTTATTTGGATGATTATAATTATTATGATGAAAATAAATTCCCGGGCAAAGATGAGTTCGTACTAGATCTCGATCTGCAGCCTGTAACCAAACGTGTAGCTACCGATTACATTGGAGTTAAGGTTTACAGTGATCAGACAATCGCGACCCAGCAGCAAGTAGAGAGCGGTACGGAGACTCAGGTCACTTGGAGTAAGTTGAATCCAGACAGTTACTATCAATGGTATACAAAAGTCGAGGATGATCACTCTGGTAGTGTGCTTTCAGACATTTGGGGCTTCTACACTGGAAAAGAGAATGTAACACCGACGCCGACGCCGGAGGAAACTCCGAAACCAGAAGTAACACCTGCCCCAGAGGTGACACCTAAACCAGAAGTGACTCCGACACCAACACCAGGGGTAACAGCTGCGCCTCCAGTAGTTTCGCCAATGCCTACAGTGACCCCGAGTCCTACAGCTGCACCTGTGGCGGTAAAAGGAAGCATTGAACTGACCTTGGCAAGTGACGGTACGTATACCGCTGATTCTACAGCGTGGAAGAAGCTGATAGAAGAGGCTACGACAGGTGGAAACATCAAGATTAGCTTGGGCGGAGGAGCTTTGACTCAAGATCAGTTTAAACTTGCACTTGATGCAGCGAGCATACAACAGGCTGTCGATAAGAAGCTGAATCTGAGTATTGTGACTTCCAACGTTACATTGAGCGTACCAACAAGCTCCTTACCAGTGATCCCAGCTGGAAGTGATAGATTGCTACTGAGCGTTGATACAAGCACAGCATCTGTGCAAACCAATGTCGCTGGAATGAGTCCATCCAGAGCTACCGTGACGCTGAACCTCAGTGCCACAGCAGGCGGCAAAGAAACGGCTATCCACCAGCTTAAAGGTGCTGTTACGATTACCCTGACGCTGACCAAGGAACAGCTTGCTAAGCTTGATACAGATTTTGCGGGTGTCTATTATGTAAATGGCAACACCTTGAAATATTTGGGTGGAGTGTTTAAGGATAATACCGTTACCTTCACAACAAATCATTTTTCCTCCTTCGCAGTGCTGGAATACCATAAGCAGTTTAGTGATACCGCTGGTCACTGGGCAGAGTCGTACATTTCCAAACTGACAGCTAAGCATATGATTAAGGGTATCGACGATACGCACTATGGTCCACAAGCGAATGTAACCCGTGCAGATTTTGTTACACTAGCCATTCGTTCACTCGGATTGAATGAGACAAGTGAAATTACGGGGAATGGTGCTTTTGCAGATGTATCAAAAAATGCTTATTATGCATCATCAATAGACAAAGCTGTCCAGCTTGGACTAGTTCAAGGCAGTGATGGCAAGTTCCGTCCTAAAGATGCGATTACACGTGAAGAAGCGGCTGTTGTCCTGCAGAAATTGATACAATACAAAGCTGGAGTGCAGTCTTCCGTTGCTGCTACTGCAAGCTTTAAGGATATGAATAGCGTATCAGAGTGGGCGAAGCAAGCGGTAAGTGAATTGAAAGCTAAGGGAATCCTGGATGGCAAGGGTGACAATAACTTCGATCCTCGTGGCAAAGTAACCCGTGCTGAAATTGCAAAACTACTTTATGGAATAATCAATTTATAAGAATAGTATGGCAAAAGCAGGCAGAGGTAACTCTGTTCTGCTTTTTGTCATTTTTTGTACCCTATATCCCTTTTCTTCTAGAAAGCAGGGAATTCTTATTATTCATATGATTTTTCATATATAATATTTTTGAATAAATTTTTAATAGACATAATCTAGCTGCTTATTATAGCGCTGGCTTGGACTCATTCCATAATACATAGATTGGAGAAACGAACCTTGTGAGTAAAGTTAGCACATATTTTGATTCTGCTTACTGTGATTTTTTCGGTTCTACTGTATAAAGGGAGTCTCGACTCCATTGATCATCTGTTACAAGATCGCGTGATGCAGCACGAGCGGCCAGTGGATACTGCCATTGCTATTATCGGAATAGACGATCAGAGCTTTGAGGACTTTGGCAGCTGGCCGTGGAGCAGAAATGTTCATGCACAGCTGTTAGATACGCTCTCCGAGGGACATCCAGCTGTGACCGGCTTTGACCTTACGTTCCCTGTAGGCTCGGAGGACCCATAGGCGGATGCTGAATTCGCCGCGGCTGTGACCTGTGCGGGGATGGATACTCTGAATAACAAGCTGAAGGTATTGAATCTCGATTTGCAAGCCCTTAAGCCACTGAGTAGCGAGGGTGATCTGCTCGATGCAGCCTCGCTACTACCAGTGGGTAAGGACATGCAAGTATGGTTGGACGGAGTGCAGGTGAAATTAAATACTACGAATCTGCCGCTTGAGCAATCCGACAAAATATATTTACCGGTTAGAGGCGCTATTTAGCTCATGGGGAGCTGGCGTTCGTTGGGATGCGATAAGCAAAGAGACTGTGATTAGCAAAGGGGAGAGGACACTTTCCCTAAAGCCAGACGCAAGCCTTAATGTGCAAAACATAAAGGGGACTTTATATGTGGCAGCGGAGTATTTGCCGACTGTTTCATCTTTTATGCAGGTATATGATGAGGACAGTCACGCAATTGTGCTGGAAAGTGGCCAATAATCATTCGATTTATCCTTTAAAAGAGAGTTTAGGCTGTCGAGAAAAATCTCGACAGCCTTTTTTATGACGACAATCCTTCAACGACTTTATCAATATTCCATCTAATCATCTTAATGTATGTGTCGCCTTCTTCGCCTTTTTTAGCTAAAGAATCGGTGAATATTTTAGAATGTATCGGTACACCCGTTTCATTGGAGATGGTTTCCATTGTTTTCGGATTAACGCTCGTTTCCAGGAATAAAGCGGGTACTTGATTTTCATCAATGATGTTAATGATGTTTTTCATTTGTTCTGGCGTGCCTTGACTATCCGTATTGATCTCCCAGATAAATGCAGACTCAAATCCGTAGGCTTTTGAAAAATATTTAAATGCCCCTTCGCTTGTAACCAAAATGCGTTTCTCCTGTGGAACTTTTTGTACCGATTCTTTTGCATATTGATCCAATTCATTAAGTTTCTTAACATATTCTGATTGGTTATTTAGATAAAAATCTTTGTTTTCCGGATCTTTTTCGATTACATGTTTAGTGATGATATCTACATATTTAATAGCATTCTGAACATCAAGCCAGGCATGAGGATCTTCTTGAGTCTCTTTTCCTTTTTCTGTTAGGTACATTGGAGTTGTTTCATCTGAGACGGCAAAAGCGACATCCTTTTTATTAGTGACATCAAGAAGGTCTTGGAACCATCCCTTACCTGTTTCCAGGTTCAATCCGTTATAAAAAACTAAATCTGCGCTAGATACTTTACTTGTGTCCTTAGGTAGTGGATCATACATATGCGGGTCTGTTCCGATGGGAACCATGCTATAGACCTCAGCTTTTTCCCCTACAATGTTTTCGGTCATATCCGCGATAATGGAGTATGTTGCAACAATCTTCAACTTGTCATTGTCTGCTTCTCCCTCACTAACTTTTGAACATGCGGTAAATAGTACGATGAACATTGTCAAAGAGAGCATCTTTATTGTTTTCATCATTGTTTCAACCCTTTCCTTAGAAAATTATTTTTGGGCGAGATAATAAAAGATACAGCAAACAAACTTACGCCTACTAGAACAATGGTGGCACTTGTAGGTAAATTGAATCTAAAGCTAATGATCACACCTATAATTCCAGATACAGCACCGATGGTAGAAGCCAGGATAATCATGTGGATCAGCTTATTCGTCCAAAGATATGATGTAGCTGCTGGAATAACCAGCATTGCAATCACAAGCACAATTCCTACTTGAGATAATGAGGACACGGTAACCACGGATAGCAGCATCATCAATAAATAATGATAGAATCCCGTTTTTAAACCAAATGCCTTAGAGACGACAGGATCAAACGAACTAATTAACAGCTCTTTATACAACAATGAAATGATGGCTATAACAACAAGCATGATAATAAATGATTGCATTAACTCGGACTGCGGGACGGCCAAAATGTTACCAAATAAAATATGAGTTAGATCAAGCCCGCTCTTGGCGAAAGTGATTAAGACAATTCCTAGAGCGAAAAATGAGCTGAGAATAATTCCGATCGAGGTATCACTTTTGATATTGCTGCGACTTGTAATAAATTGAATTAGAATGGCCGCTAAAAGTCCAAACAATGAAGCTCCTACAAGAATGTTAATCCCTAAAATATAAGATAACGCCACACCTGGTAATACAGCATGAGACAAAGCATCTCCCATTAATGACATCTTTCGGAGTACAATAAAACTTCCTAAAACCCCTGAAACAATGCCAAGAATGATAGCAGACAATCCAGCGTTTAGCGCATAGATCGGAATATTTAATAATGATGAGAAATAATCAATCATTTTCGGCGCCTCCCATTCCTTTGATCACCAGATTACCTAAGGACGCCCCGTAAGCATTGAGGATATTGTCGGCTGTAAAGGTGTCTTTCACATCACCAAAAGCAATAAGCTTTTTATTGAGAATGATTACTTTGTCAAAATATTCTCCCACCTCATGTAAATCATGATGAACGATAAGTATGGTTTTTCCTTCTTCGCGAAGCTGTTTAAGCAGTTTTACAATAATTTTCTCACTGACTAGATCTATGCCGACAAAAGGTTCGTCTAAAAAAAATACATCCGCTTTTTGGGCAAGCGCTCTGGCAATAAAAACCCTTTGTAGTTGTCCTCCAGACAAATTACTAATTTGTTTATTCGCAAGATCACTTATATCTACCATGGCCATACATTCCTCGACGCGTTGCCGCTCTTTTTTTCCGGGGCGCTGGAAGATTCTTAAGTTTGGATAGGTTCCAGTTAGCACTGTATCTTTCACTGTGATTGGAAAAGTAAGATCAATGTCATTTTTTTGCGGTACATATGCGATCTTTCGTTTATACTCAGAAATGTCTTTTCCCTCTACCATCACTGTTCCACTTCTTTTCTTGATTACTTCTAACAATGACTTAATGAATGTCGATTTTCCTGCACCATTTGGCCCGATAATTCCGATGGTGTACCCAAAGGGAATATCTATATTTACATTTTCTAGCGCTGAATTACCGAAATAATCCACGTTTAGGTTTCTAATTTCAATCATTAAAAAGCTCCTCGTCTTGAAATTTATTGATTTGTTTCCTCTTGGAAACATTTATTTTAATTATCTAATTTGTTTCCCTAGATAAACATTTATTCTTAGGTACAATATATTTAACAATGGGCAAAATGTCAATGAAAAAGCTTGAATCTTATTTGATCAACCATATTTCCAACTGGAGCAACCGTATATAATCCGAGCAAAGCATGGAGTGGCTATACCGTATTTCAAGCGGGTGAAGAAGGCGTAGTGCTGATTGATATGAACGGTAAAGAAGTGCATCTGTGGAAGCGGCTGCTCGGGTTTCCGGCTAAAATCTTCCCTGGTGGTTATGTGCTAGGCAGCACAGGAAGAAGAGACCCCAAATTTGGCATTCAGGATAATGTAGATCTGGTGCAGGTCGATTGGGACGGTAACATCGTGTGGAAATATAACAGCTACGAACACATAGAAGATCCGGGTTATGAACCGCTCTGGTATGCCCGTCAGCATCATGACTATCAGCGTGAGGGTAATCCAGTGGGGTATTTTGCCCCAGGGCTGGAGCCAAAGGTAGATGGTGGCAATACCTTAATCCTCGCTCACAAAAATATCTACAACCACGAAATCTCCGACAAGCAGTTGCTGGATGACACGATCATTGAGGTGAATTGGGAAGGGAATATTGTTTGGGAGTGGGCCCCGAATGAACATTTTGCAGAGCTAGGCTTTGATGAAGCGGCAAAAAATGTCCTATTCCGTGATCCTAACTCACGCTCCTTCGGGAATCTGGGTGGCGGTGTTGGAGATTGGCTGCATATCAATTCGGCCTCCTATGTAGGACCTAATAAGTTTTACGATGCAGGCGATGAACGTTTCCATCCAGATAACGTGATCTGGGATGCACGGGAAGCGAATATTATCGCAATTACAGATAAGCGTACCGGGGCCATCGTGTGGAGAATCGGTCCAGACTACTCACTGCCAGAGTTGAAGCATATCGACTGGATTATTGGCCAGCATCATGCGCACATCATTCCGAAGGGCTTGCCGGGAGAAGGAAACCTGCTCGTATTTGATAACGGAGGTTGGGGTGGTTACGGTCTTCCCAATTCCTCTTCACCCTTTGGGCAAAAGAATGCACTCCGTGACTACTCTAGAATTCTAGAAATTAATCCAGTGACACTCGAAATTGGATGGCAGTATACCGCGGCATAAGCAGGCTTCTCCGTTCCGGCAACGACTCCATATATTTTTACAGGCATCCGGTTAGCAGTGGGAACCTCGTATATGGCGATTATCGGTGCGGAAATGATTGCTTCGAACGAAGGTGTAGGTTATCTGATCTGGAATTCTCGGTTATTTTCCCGTACAGATTGGATCTTTGTCGGTTTATTCTGCCTTGGCTTTATGGGCTTCTTTACGGATCGGCTATTTGGCTGGTTTGGCAAGAAAGTGCTCTATAGATACGGCGTGGTTAGTGTGGCGGCACGTAGAAGGTAGTATAGCTTTAAACATAAACACCAGAACCGCCTGAGTGAATCAGGTGGTTTTTGGTATGTCTTATTTTTTGTTTACAAAAATTCCTATCCTCCTTAATGCCGCGAAAATAGTACACGCCTATACTGCAATTGGGTGCCTAACAGTTGGAGCATAGAGAAGCCCGCAAATAAGAAATAGGAGTGAAGGGGAAATCATGAAAAAAGGGATCAAAAATCAATTGTCGATGGGTCTAATGTTATCCTTGCTCGTCCTGTTGCTTGCTGCTTGTGGAAATTCGGCTAAGGCTGACGAATCAACGAATGGAAAGGCTGGCACCAAAGAATTAAGTCTGACCGAGATCGAGAGTAAAGCAAAAGAAGAGGGCAGTGTTATCAGTGTGGGAATGCCGGATTCCTGGGCGAATTGGAAAGATACATGGAGTGATATGAGTAGTAAGTATGGACTTACGCATTCAGATACGGATATGTCGAGCGCGGAGGAAATTGCCAAGTTTGATGCGGAAAAAGACAAGCCAACAGCTGACATTGGAGATGTAGGGATCGCGTTTGGATCAGTTGCCGTGGATAAAGGAGTAACACAACCGTATAAAACGACCTACTGGGATGAGATCCCTGATTGGGCTAAGGATAAGGACGGGAATTGGATTGTCGGCTATCAAGGAACGATTTCTTTTCTGACGAACACCAAGCTCGTGGCTAATCCACCGAAGAGCTGGGAAGATCTGAAGAATGGCAATTACAAAATCATCGTTGGCGATGTATCTAAAGCTGCTCAAGCTCAGATGGCTGTATTGGCCGCAGCGATTGCTTTCGGTGGCGATGAGTCGAACATTGAGCCGGGGATTGCTTTTTTCGAAGATTTGGCTAAAAAAGGACGTCTCTCCAATGCAGAAGCTTCCCTTGCCAACATTGAAAAAGGGGAAGTAGAAGTTACCCTGCTCTGGGATTTCAACGCTTTGAACTATAGAGATCAGATCAACAAAGATGGCTTCGCGGTATCCATTCCGAAGGAAGGCAGTGTGGTAAGCGGTTATGCAACGATCATTAACAAATATGCGCCGCATCCTAACGCTGCCAAGCTGACACGTCAATACATCCTTAGTGATGATGGACAGATTAATCTTGCCAAAGGGTACGCGCGTCCGATCCGTGACAGTGTAAAGCTACCAGATGATGTTGCGGCTAAGCTGCTGCCCAAAGAGGAATATGTTAACGCTAAGCCTGTTGGTGATTACAAGGTGTGGGAAGAGACAGCTAAGACTATTCCGCAATTATGGCAGGAACGTGTACTTTTGCATTTGAACTAGAATTGTTCTCCCCCCAAAAAAGAAGCAGGGCGCCTTCGTCACGATGCCGTAAGGTGCCCTTGTTCTATTCCCGCGACAAGGAGTGAGGAAATTGAAACAGAAAAGCCGCGGTGTGATCCTGGCACTCATTCCGTTTGCACTGATGGTGTTGGCATTTCAGCTGGTACCGGTATTGTCCATGGTGACAGGAAGTTTCCAAAAGTCCAATGGGACTGGGTTTACGCTAGGCAATTATCTGCATGCACTGCAAAGTGCCTATTATATGCAGGCAATCAAGAACAGCTTGCTGATCTCTTTAACCTCAAGTCTGATAGGAATCATTGTCGGACTTTTTTGTGCATATTGTATTACTCGGTTCACTCCGAGGGTAAGGGACAGACTCTTAATGCTTTCAAATATGACCTCTAACTTTGCAGGGGTTCCGCTAGCTTTTGCATATATTATTTTGCTCGGAAATAACGGGGTATTTACGCTCTTATTTAAACAATGGGGCTGGAGTGTTTTTACCGATTTTGATTTATATAGCTGGTCTGGTCTGATTCTGGTGTATGTCTATTTTCAGGTTCCGTTAGCCTTACTGCTCTTGTATCCGTCCTTTTACGGCATTCGTGAGCAGTGGAGAGAAGCGGCGTCCTTGTTAGGGGCAGGACCATGGCAGTTCTGGAAGACGATTGGGCTACCAATTCTAACTCCGGCGATCTTCGGCACGCTCGGGATACTGTTTGCCAATGCGATGGGTGCTTATGCCACGGCGTACGCCTTGGTTGGCGGGAATTATAATCTGCTGGCGGTACGTATCGGTTCACTGGTTGCTGGAGATGTGGTTACTCAGCCAGAAATGGGGAGTACGCTTGCTGTTCTGCTGGGTCTGACTACGATTTTGGCCGTCTATTTGAATCATCTGATGGTTCGGCGAACGGAGAGGTTTGGAGCTAAAGCGCTCAGTAAACCGGATGTGAAAACCAAATCTTCCCGGCGCTTGTGGACAGCAGCTAGTGAGGAGGTGGGGCAATGAATATACGTAAAGCAGGCTTCGCTCCGCGCACTTTCATGCTAATGCTCATGGTGTATTTATTACTTCCACTGTTAGCAACTGGTATTTATGCCTTCGCGCAGGACTGGCAAAATACCTTATTGCCTCAAGCTTGGACACTGAATTGGTTTGGAGAAATGTTTAAGGATATTCGTTTTTTGGAGGCGCTTTGGACCTCGCTGTATTTATGCCTGATTAGCGTGGTGCTGAGTCTGGCCGTGATGCTGCCAGCTGTTTTTGTCATCACCATTTATTTTCCGCGCTGGGAGAGCTTTATGAAAGTGATTGTTGTTCTGCCTTATGCGGTGCCTGGTGTAGTGGCTGCGGTGGGACTTATTCGTACCTATTCCTCTGGCCTCTTTGATATCGCTGGAACAGCTTATTTATTGGTGGGGGCGTATTTTGTGGTCATTCTTCCCTATATGTATCAGGGCATTCGCAATAGTCTGTTGACCGTTAACGCTGTAGAACTGCTGCATGCCGCAGAATTGCTTGGAGCCCGCCGCAGAACGGCTTTTATGAATGTGATTTTGCCAAATATCTGGCCTGGCGTTATCGTCTCTACCTTATTATCATTCTCCGTTCTGTTCGGCGAATTTGTCCTTACAAACATGCTAGTTGGCGGGCATATTCAGACGATTCAGGTGTATCTATATCAAAGAATGGGCGAAAGCGGACATTTAGCCAGTGCGATTGCCATCTCGTATTTTCTGTTTATTCTAGTCCTTTCGATGGTACTAATGAAGCTTGGCAAAAAGATGGGAGGAGGCGTTAAGGGATGAACGATTATCTGAAGCTGCAGGGAATACGCAAAATGTTTGGTGAGACCTGTGTGCTAGACAATATAGATTTGGAGATTCGTGAAGGGGAGCTTGTGACGCTGCTAGGACCTTCCGGTTGCGGGAAAAGTACGTTACTTCGCTGCATAGCTGGCCTTTCGGAGCTGGATGGCGGCAGAATCCTTCTAGAGAATAAAGATCTGGCAAATCTGCCGCCCCGTAAACGCGAGGTGGGGATGGTGTTCCAGTCTTATGCTCTATTCCCTAATCTGACGGTGAGCCAAAATATTGAGTATGGAATGAAGATGCGTGGTTTGTCCAAAGCCGCCCGACGTAGCCGCTGCGAGGAACTGCTGGCTTTAGTCGATCTAGAGGAGAAGCGGGATGTCTATCCGCAGTCACTCTCCGGTGGACAGCAGCAGCGGGTAGCGCTGGCCCGTTCTCTAGCCGTGCAGCCCAAAGTATTACTGCTGGATGAGCCCCTGAGTGCACTTGATGCCAAGATTCGTAAGAATCTACGTGCCGAAATTCGTGATATTCAGAAGCGCTTTAACATGACGACCTTATTCGTTACGCATGATCAGGAAGAAGCGCTGATTCTATCCGACCGCATCTGCATTATGAATGGTGGACGCATCGTCCAAGATGGAACACCGGAAGGACTGTACACCGCGCCGCGCACAGAGTTCGTTGCTCGGTTCATGGGCAGTTATAACGTATTGACTCGGTCAGAGGTGATGGCGCTGTTCCGTGGCATAGATAGTGGTATGGACAGCTTTGCCATTCGCCCTGAAGCCGTAACGTTACTGCATGACGGGGCGGGTCAAGAGGAGGCTGCTGCAGGAGCACAACTGGTGAATGGAATGATTAAATCGGTGTCTGTGCTAGGCAATATTATTCGATGTACGGTTGAGGTTGAAGGAATCCGCTTAACGGTTGATCTTTTAAATGATGGACGCTGGCTACGGGTTGGAGAAGGGGACAAAGTCACATTGGCGTTGAACCCTTCCGAGCTTTTACATTTAGAGCGAGAAGGAGCGTGAGTAGAATGACGGAAATGAGCAATAAACTCATTGTGGTTGTCTTGGACGGACTTAGATATGATGCTGCTCGCAAATACATGGGCTATCTGGAGCATCTTGTGGAACAAGAATCCTTATCTTGTTATCGAGTACAGTCGGAATTACCTAGTCTATCACGCCCGCTTTATGAAGTGCTCTTAACGGGTACACCCGTGTCCAAAAATGGAATTACAGCCAACCATATTGTGAGACCAAGCCATGAAGAGAGTGTATTTCATTTGGCAGTAGACGCTAATTTGCGTACCGCTGCTGTCGCCTACCATTGGGTCAGTGAGCTTTATAATTCAGCCCCCTTTGATCCGCTGGCTGATCGCCATCAGCATAATGTGATGAAGCCAATTCAGCATGGGAGCTTTTATTTCGAGGATCACTATCCCGACAGCCATGTATTTGCCGATGCCGTGTATTTACGAAGTGCCTATGATCCGCATTTTCTATACATTCACTCCATGAATATAGATGATGCCGGGCATCGTTATGGCGGGGAGAGCAAGGAATATGAGCTTTCAGTGCGTAACGCTGATGGACTGCTAGCGACTGTTTTGCCCATTTGGATGGAGCAGGGGTATAAGATTCTGATTACGGCAGATCATGGAATGAACGCAAATGGGTACCATGGAGGGATAACCTCTTCCGAGCGGGATGTGCCGTTATATACGTTTGGTGTAGATGTATTACCACTAGAAAAAGAGGATCAAGCAATTCCCCAATTGCGGATAGCTCCGCTAATGTGCCACTGCTTAGGCCTTACTCCCTCGGCTGCAATGAGCAAGGAAGGCTTGCCTCCTTTTGTGCAAAAGCAACCACTTCATGAGGTGAATGAACCTGTGATTTTAGAAATAAAATAGTAAAGCAAGATAAAAATCATATACGGGGACGCTGGATTTTTGTATACTAAATAGTATATTTTACCTAATTAGGAGGTTGTCTTTTGAGCGCTTCTAGAGCTTTGAAATGGATTACAGGCTCATTTGAAATTATTTTGGCAATTCCAATTCTGGGTGCTGCTATTGTAATTGGCACTGGCTACTCCGCACTGGGGTTGATGTTTATTCTTCACCTGGTTACTTTGATTTTATCTTCAAAGAACCAAGAATCTATTTATGGTTCAGTACTCGGAATCATAACTTCTTTATTCGCTTGGATTCCATTTGTGGGATGGGTATTGCACTTGATTACAGGGATTCTGTTGATGGTAAGTGGTGGACAGAAGACTCGTTATCCTTCGAATCGTACCTATCCACAATAAATAGAGACAGCCTAATACAGCCCGACTCGGACGTTTGTCCGGTCGGGCTGTATTCATGTTATAATGAGGGCACATTTTAGCATGAAGTACATGAAAGGAGGCACATCCATATGGAAGTAACAGCACAAGATGTAGCGGAATGGATGGTTAAGGAAATTCGGTTTACGGGTACCTTGTATCAGACCGCGGCGATTGAATATGTGAAAGAGAATTTTGGGGAACAATTTGTATTTGTGAATGAGAATGGCAATGCCTCACTGTCCAAGGAAGTAAAGAAAGCTTTCCGGAAGCTGCACGGCGGCAAAATCGCGTGGGATCGCGATGGATTTTTGTGGGCGTGGACTTAAGTTGGAGGTGAATGTATGCCGGTTATCCGTAGTAAATTAAGTGTGGTCATGGAGAATCATGATCCCAAACTCTCTATACGAAAGCTTGCTAAGGATATTAATTATCACTTTGATTCGGTTCGCCGTATGTATAAGGATGAGATGGTACAGTATCCCAGAGACTTGCTCTTAAAGCTTTGTTTATATTTTAATGTTCAGCCTGGGGAACTCATCGGAATCGAAGAGTTGAATGACAGTGATTGTACAATAGAAGAAGTGATAGGTGAAGATGAGTTAAGTAAGCGTTAAATAAATTGAGAAAGTGCAGTTGGGAAGAGTTGAGGAATGGGAAGTCGAATTCACTCAAGTCTTCTTTTTTGTATGGAAAAGAGGGGTTTTGGCTAAAATTGACTAGATTCTATGGTCATGTTATAATTGGGTTGACAAGAATTTATGGTCAAAGAGAGCAGGAAATAAAAAATGAGTAAATTTATTCAATTAAACAAGCGTACTGGCGAAACAAAGTCCCAAAAGAAATTAGCGAGAGAACAGGGACGTATCCCGGCTGTGTTGTATGGAGTGGGTAAAGATACTTTGAACGTAGAAGTGAATGAAAAAGAGCTGTTGGATACTTTGAAAAAAAATCCACGGGCTATTCTGCAAGCAAAAACTACGGACGGTGAAACAATGCCGATCATTGTTCAGCATATTCAAAAGAATTCTCTGTCAGGTAAAATCTTGCATATCGATTTCCAGCATGTGAACATGTCTGTAAATATGGATAGTAAAGTTACGATTCATTTTGCGGGTGAAGCAATCGGTGTGAAATCCGGTGGCGTACTGCAAGTGGAATTGTATGAAGTAGAAGTACGTTGTATGCCGGGTGTTTTGCCTACTTCTATGGAAGTAGATATTAGTAAACTTGATATTGGCGATCAGCTGCTAGTTTCTGACCTGATTTTCCAAGATGGAATCGAAGTGCTGACCGATCCGAATGCAGTAATGATTCAGATTAAGACTGTACATGAAGAAGTTGAAGAAGCAGTAGTAACTACAGCCTAAATATATATTTATATTAAAAAAGCAAGCTTCCAGGGAAGAGGAAACTTGCTTTTTTTGCGTGTAAATCATACTGGAACTTCTCTAGTATCCTTCGTCATAGGAGTGCTACATAGAGGGCATGGTTTTGAGGTTAAATGATCCTCAGCTCCGCCAGCTTTCATGCGTGTCCAACCAGGACAACTATTGCCCGTGCAGTTCCATACCGGAACGACATGGGTTTTTGTTTTTGTTGTAGTTGCACGGCTGGTCGGCAAGGATCTTGTGGTCACCGTTCTACTCACCGTTGTCGCTGCTGTGGAAGAAACCGCTGAACGAAAGGCGGATAACATGAAGCGGGAGACCTCCGCTTTTTTACCCCGATGCTGTGCAGGTGAGCTGATAAATAGCTCCTCTCGGGCTCTCGTAACGGCCACATACGCCAGTCTCCGTTCCTCCTCCAGTGCTGCTAAGCTTGAAGCTCCACTGCTTCCGGCCGCAAGCTTGCGGTCTTTTAGCCGATCACCCTCCAGTGCAGAGCTATGCGGAAGGATTCCCTCAGACGCTCCAATTAAAAAGACTACAGGAAACTCTAGTCCCTTTGATTTATGAATGGTCATTAATGCGATCCGGTTGCCTTGCTCTTTAGTGCCAGGTTGACGATTATGCTCGTTACGCTCCGTAACATTATCTATGAAATCAAGAAAGGCAGGGATGCTGTCAAAACGCGCCGCCGAGGATTCTAGTTCATCCAGCATTTCTTTTAACGTCTCGCGATGTAAGGTTGCTTGATGCCGTTCATTCGCTTCGATGAAATAATCGTAGAATTGGGTACGAATCTGCCGGATTGCTTGAATTGGGGTCAGTTCGCGTGTATTCCGGATTAGATCGAGCCGATCTCTTAGCTTGGTTCCTTTGAAATCTTCCATGCCGGGCATGGACAACAGGTGGATTAACGGTCCTTGCTTGGGCTGTCTAGCTTCCATCTGGCGGATGTGATTCATGCCTTTTTCACGGTTCATATATAGCGTCGGGAGGATATTCTCCATCGCTGCAAAATTTCGCCGATTCACGGAGAGTCGCAAATGATCCACTACCGGAGAGATCAGCCAGTGCTCGTACAATAATTGCCCTTCTCCGTAATCAATATAGGGAATATCGCGTAAAAGGAGCAGTTCAAGAACGGCCCGATTGCTGCTCGACGCCCGGTACAACATAGCGAAATCGCTATATTCTCTTTTGCCGCTAGAGACCTCGTTTAAAATATGCTCGATCATCTGTTCGGCTTCTTCGTCTGCGGTTTGCGGACGCATATATCGTGGCTGACTTCCACTACCTTTTGCGGCTTGCAGGGTTTTGGAACGCCGACGTGTATTGTGCTTGATAATGCCGTTGCCAAGTCCAACGATAGCTGGGCCTGAGCGGTAATTAATATCGAGCGTAATAACCCTTGCTCCCGGATAGAGCTTCTCGAACTCTAGAATGAACTCACTGCGCGCTCCATTGAAGGAATAAATCGTTTGGTCATCATCACCAACCACCATTAGATTATGCTGTGGGTGAGCGATCATTTTGACAAGTTCGTACTGCAAGGCGTTTGTATCCTGGAACTCGTCCACCATCACGTACAGATATCTCATCTGCAACTCTTGCAAAAGCTCCGGACGCTCCTTTAGCATCCGATAAGCGATTAAGAGGACATCATCGAAATCGATTTTGAAATTGTCTAGTTTCCATTGTTCGTATATTTCCAGAATGGATTTCATTTCTTTTTCGGCGGTGGTTCCTTCTGGCAGATCTTCCACGGTGCCCATGTTCATTTTGCAGGAAGAGAGCAACGAGAGTAGGGTTTCTGGTGGATAAGCATCCTTCGGCAGTCCGAGCTCACGCATGATCTGCTTCAATAGGATGTGCTGGCGCCGTGTCTCACTGAAAATCTCCTGCTGCAATCCCTGTCTGCGCAAGAAAAACAAGAAAAAGGAATGGAACGTACGGGCCTGCAGCCTTGCAACGTCCGCTGTGCTGACTCCCGGAAGCAGGGCGATCCGTTCGCGCATTTCTGCCGCGGCTTTACTCGAAAAAGTCAGCAATAGCAGCTGACTCGGCGGGACGCCGCGCACGGACAACAAATAACCGGTTCTGCAGATCAGAACCGAGGTTTTGCCGGAGCCTGCGCCGGCCAGTGTCAGCAGCGGCCCTTTATGATGCCGTACCGCGGCAATCTGCGGGCGGTTGAGCAGGATGCCACCTTCCTCCAGCCTGCGAAAATAAGTGGAGTCCCCTTCCTCCCGCTTTACCAGCTCCTTACTAGTCTGCGCTGAAGCTACTGCCGCTTGCGGGATGCGTTCGCCGGTTGCTCCCAGCGGGATATTATGAAATAAGAGCTTATTCAATAGATTCACCTTCATATATTTCTGTATAGAGTGAGCTTAACAAAACTAGTTGGAGAATGGTTGAGTTCATCTTAAAATGTGTCGATTAAAATACGCCGGAAATTTAGTCAATCTACAATATACCATCCCAGCCTTTTTACTGCACAGAAAAAAATGTTGGATATAGTATGGGGGAGTGTGGAGCTTGGTTGTGTGAGTGAAGCTCAGGTGGCGGGATGTACGGGATAATCCTGTAGAAAGGATGGAAATGGGCGCTCAAAACAAAGCGAATTGGGCTCAGTGAGCGAAAAGAGGGGTATAAATGCCCCAGAAAGGAGTGAATGGTGCATCGCAGATTTGTCCGACACACGTCCCCATGAGGCTCCATTCACCTGAACAATTCTGTGATGCTTATTCTCTTCTTGTCCTCTCTTAAGTTTACAGTGAAGCCCATTCCCTTTCCTTATTATCCTCATATCCTAAAGCAAAATCATGATATGGAGATGACCGTATGCCCTCGCCTAAAAAGGTCCGCATAAGACATGCCGTTACCATTGATGTACTGATTCCGGCTATCGAGAAAGATTTGGCTACACTCCCCTATGTTATTGATGCTGTTCGAACACATGTTAAGCATCCGATAGGTCGAATACTGATTGTTGCTCCCAAAAAGACACGTATACTGGATTTCTGCCGAAAAAAGGGCTGT
The DNA here is from genome assembly GCF_924513355.1 of Paenibacillus pseudetheri. NCBI lineage: Bacteria > Bacillati > Bacillota > Bacilli > Caryophanales > Paenibacillaceae > Paenibacillus > Paenibacillus pseudetheri. Next base: position 187,961 of record NZ_CAKMAB010000006.1, on the reverse strand, counting down.
ACCTTTGTCGATGAGAATACAGTCCTCCCGATTACAAAAAAAGATATCCATTACCGTTCGCGGAAATGGGAAAGATCCGGTTGGTTGTTCCAGCAATTGTTGAAGCTGAATGGTGACAAGCTGTGTACGGCTGACTATTTTTTAGTCATCGATGCAGATACGGTCTTAATCGCTCCTCATCGGTTCCATGAGAAGGGAAAGACGATTTTTTACAGCCGCAATTGGAGTCAGCCTCAGTACTTTGTAACCTATAAGAAGCTGATGGGTAGGAAGGCGGCGTCCGCTTCTTCTTTTGTGACGCATTATATGCTGTTTGAACGCAGCCAATTGACTCAGATGAAAAGAGAGATTGAAGCAAAGCATCAGAAGCCTTGGTATTCGGCGATTATACACAGTATGAACCGCACTAAACAATTTGCTTTCTCTGAATTCGAAACTTATGGGAATTACCTGTATTCGAAGGATCGTGGAGGCATGAAGATCCAAAAGGCGCGTAATAAAGGCCTCCATATGAATGCAGGTCAGCTGTCCAAGCAGAAGCTGAATGAGCTGGCGGAAAAGTATAGATCGTTGTCTTTTCATAAACGGAAGGGGTATGTGAGAACACCGAATAGTAAGTCCAGCGCAGGGGGGCGATAGCGTTGCAGATCGTACTCCTTTCAGGGGGATCGGGTAAGAGGCTGTGGCCGCTGTCGAATGAGATCAGGTCAAAGGCATTTTTAAGACTTCTCCCAACAGAAGATGGCGGCATGGAGTCGATGATCGAGCGAGTATGCAGAGGGCTAGATGAGGCAGGATTGTTAGATTCAAGCTGCATTGTAACCCATTGCAGTCAGGTGGAAATCACCCGCAAATCTGTTGGCAATCAGATAACCTTACTGGCGGAACCACAGAAGCGGGGAACTTTTACTGCAGTTGCACTGGCGGCGAGCTATTTGCATTCCGTGAAGAAAATAGACTTAGAAGAGATTGTTGTGGTCATTCCGGTGGATTCTTATGTGGAGGCTTCTTTTTTCAGTCAGCTTCGGCAGTTTCCCAGTGTGCTGTCCAAATCACAAGCAGATATTGCCCTGATCGGTGTTACGCCTGAATTCCCATCCACACAGTTCGGGTATATATTGCCGAGTGGAGGTTCAGAGGGGACGTCTTTTCTAAATGTGAAGCAATTTGCAGAGAAACCAGACGAACTGGCGGCGGCCGAGTTCATTTCCCGTGGAGGACTATGGAACTGTGGGGTGTTCTCCTGCTCATTAGGATACTTGCTCTCAAGTATGGTGGCACGGAAGCTTTCAGTAGATTACATGGAGCTAGTGGAGCGTTATGACGATTTGCCAGAACGAAGTTTCGACTATGAAGTGCTTGAGCATACGCAGCGAGCGGTAGTTATTCCTTACACCGGAGTTTGGGCGGATATTGGTAGTTGGGATGCGCTTACCCCTCATTTGCAGGAAAAGGTAATTGGCAGGGGGAGCATTTCTGAGGATTCAAAAGAAACCTATTTAGTGAACGAACTCTCTTGTCCCGTACATGTCATCGGTGCCCCAGGTTTGATTGTGGCGGCGGGTGCGGATGGTATTTTGGTTGCTGGGATCGAGCAGGCGAAACGGATTAAGCATAAGCTGGAGGGTCATGCCGCGAAGCCGATGATTGAAGAAAAGCGGTGGGGGAGCTCCCGCATTCTGGATTTCTCACGAACAGCAGCAGGAGTTGAGGTTACGACTTCCAAAATCACGATGTTGGCAGGGAAGCACACCAGCTATCATTTTCACAGGCATACCAAAGAAATATGGTCTTTTCTTTCGGGGAATGGAGAGTACCGTATGAACGGTGTTCTTCATGAAGTTGCAGCCGGAGACACAGTCACAGTACCTGCCGGTGCGAGACATGGTTTGCGGGCGATTACACCGCTCGAATTGATCATTATTGAACTGGTGACGTCTCCTGATGTGGGGGATTATGTGCGTGTTTCTGCCGAATGGGTGGGGGAGGAAAGCGCTCCAGATCATTTGTAATTCAATGATTTGAAGAAATTCAACCGGGTTTAATCCATCGTACATGTCCCGGTTGAATTTAATAAAGTGTAGCTAATTAACATCACTGCATTTAAAAGAGTTATAGATCTGAGCCACCTTCGTATCTTTTGGATGGAAATCGAAATGTGACCTCCGTTCCCAGTCCTAGAATACTGGTAATGGACAATCCGTATTCAGGTCCGTACATTAGCATAGCCCGGTCATTTACATTTTTGAGCCCATAGCCTATAGACTGGGATTTAAGCAGAAGATTTAGTCGTTCTTGTGGGATGCCAACGCCATTATCCTTTACTTTGAAGATGATACACTCCTCCACCATTTCTCCGGATAGAATAATTTTGCTTCCTTCTTCTTCTCCTCTATTCTCAATACCATGAATAATAGCATTCTCAATTAGAGGCTGAAGCATCAGGTTAGGCATGTAATAAGAGAGAATAGCCTCGTCGATCTGATATTCTACCTCAAAGTTGTTGCTATGCATGTTAAGCTGAATCTGTATATAAGATTGTACATTCAATAGTTCATCCGAAACCGAAATTATATTATTCCCTTTATTCAGCGTAGTCCGATAGAACGTGGATAGAAGCTGCGCCATTTCACTTATATCTGTTGCATGGATTCGAATGGCTCTCCAATTGATGAGCGAAAGAGCATTATATAGAAAATGAGGATTAATCTGAGCCTGTAGGGCTTTCATTTCATATTCTTTTCGTGAAATTTCCTCAATGTAGACCTTATCGATTAACACTTTAGTTTTGTCAACCATATTGCCAAAGCCTCTGATTAAATCCCCAATTTCATCTTTGGATGTGCTGGTGACGGTAACTTCCAGGGACCCCTCTTCTACGGTGCGCATATTATTGCGCAAACGTTTAATTTGCGAATTGAACTTTCGAGAGAATAGATTGGCAGTTATAGCAACGGCAGCAATACAGGCAACAATAACAAGCCCAACTGTCGAAAGGATTTTCCAAGCAGAATTCGTAATCATCTTCGTAGGTTTGCATAACATCACTATCCATCCTGATATAGGAACTTCAGATTGCAATACAGTGTACTTTGTATTTTTCCATTGCAGCGTATCCAAGTTGTCTGTGCTATTGGAGGGAATATATCCTTCTATACCAGGCGAGGCATAGATTAACTTTCCATGAGCATCTTTGACGAGAATCTCTGAACCTTGAGAGAGTAAAGAATCAAAAGGTGTGAATAACGAATCGTAATTCACACGTGCATACAGCACATTTTCTTTTGGATGCTTCTGTTTCGTATTAATAATGCGTCGAACAGCAAAAATCTCCTTGTTATCCGTAAACCACAGGACATCGACTGACTTCATCAAAGCCGGGTACCAATGTTTCTGTTTAATATCATTTAGGGCTCTGACGGTATTGCCATGTGCCAAAAGATTGGTTCCTGTATACAGCGTTATTTGTTCTACACCTGTATTTAGATACCGTGCCGTATTGAAATTTTGGTCAATCACATGGGTTAACTGATCATACATTTCATACATACTTGTATAGGTATGATTAGCTGAATTAATAATTTCCTGATTAAAGCTCAAGAAATTCATGAGTTTATTGTAGACATCCAGATGACTATTTAAAGCTAAAGCCCCTTGATTTAAGGCTGCTTTCAAATCAGATTTGGATTGCTTGATGAGAGATAATTTGGCTTCTTGATAGCAGAAGCTTCCCAATACAATCACAGGAATCATACTGATTAACATAAATGAAAGCATGATCTTGGTTTGAAACTTCATGTCGCGAATATTTTGCTTAAGTGTCCGCCAAAGTTGCATAATGCTCCTCCCGATATACAGAGGACTTCTGATTATACTGTCTATATTTTTCTGGTGTGTACCCATAGAAATCCCTGAAATTTTGGCAGAAGTATGAGATATTGCGATAGCCCACTGCGGTGCAAATATTTGATATTTTTTGATGCGTATTTGTTAACAACTCTTTTGCGTTTTGCATGCGGACATTCTTAATATATTTATTTAACCCACAGCCTGTCTGCTTCTTGAATATGGAGCTAAGATAATGTGGAGACAAATACACTTTAGCAGCAAGCATTTCCAAACTTAGATCATCGGCATAATATTGTTCAATATATTGTTTGACGGCATCGACATCACGGTTCTGAGTAGGCTCATGGTTGGTAGAGTTCTGATCAATCCGAGCGATACCTTCAAATATGATATCTTTGATATCCCGCAAATCTTCAGATCCATAGATGGTCTCGACGGCAGTCTGCAGCTCCATTTCTGATATAGGTGCAGCTTGTGTCATGATTTCTTGATAGATGGTGGAGAACATATACTTTACATACAAATGTGAGTACTGTACTTGATGTACGTATTTTTGATATAAAATTTCAGTATTTGCCCGTAAGCTGAAAATATCTTGATCCTTCAGATTATTTCGAATCTGATCTAGTAGATGGCTATCTGTAAGGTCCGGATACAAGGCCTCAGAGAAATGTAAGTCATTTTGTGTATTAAATACAAAAGTATCTGGGAGAAAAAAACGATATTCCATCAATTCTTCTAATGAAGTCAAAAGTGAACCTAAATCTAGTATTGAGGTTACTTCCTCTTTCATAGCGAGATAACAATTCACTTTATATTTATCAAGGATACAATTATGCAGGTGCATCGCTGAATGATTATCAAACTGGGAAGAAGGGAACTCTTGCTCGGGAAACAGTAGTAGACTTTGACATCCGTTTAGATTTAAGTAATCAGCAGATGTGTCTACTAAACCAAGTACAAACTCTTCGAACTCCGAATCCACAGATTCAAAAAATGGCTTATCGAATTCTAACAAAAGCATTTTATTGTAATGGCTGGGTAATTCAATAGACAGCTCTTGAAGAGGAGGAGTGCTTCCGATGCCGTTTACTAGAGAGAAGAGTAGATGTTTTCTCACATAGCTTAGCTTTCTTTGTGACGCTTCTTCTTTTTGCTGCTGGTTCTTTAATTCCTGAATAACTTTTTCTAAAGTAGTTTGGAATGCTTCAATGTTAACCGGTTTCAAAAGATACTCGGATACGCCCAGGGAGAGGGCTGTTTTGGCATACTCAAATTCAGCGAATCCACTGAATAAGATCACCTTTAATTTGGGGTGCAACTTTAATGCTTCCTTTGTTAGCTGTAATCCATCCATTATAGGCATCCGCACATCGGTAAATAGAATATCGACAGAGTGTGCGCTTACATATTCAAGTGCTTTACGACCGTTTTCTGCAACATGCAATTGGAGGGGGAAGCCAAGCTCCTTAATGAGGAAAGCAATCCCCTCTCGCTCCTCCTTATGATCATCTACCACCAATATGGAAAACATTATTTACCACCTTTCGACATGTAGTGACATTGATATTGTAGTATAACATCTTCGACCGTAGCAATTATTCCTCCATATTATCGTTAATGAGGAGTATTTATTTGTGTAAAACATAATTTTTTTGCGTTTACGATGGATAGCAAGAATCTATAAACTTAAGGAAGTAACAATATAAATTTTTTTGAAGCTGGCCGGCGCTTTGAAATCGTTTTCTAATACGAGTTTTTTATAGAAAAAGGGAGGCTCTTATAATGAAACATAAATTGAGAAAATCAAGCTCCATAATATTAGCATCACTATTAGCTGTTGCTATGGTAGGTTGTTCGAGTTCTAATAATTCTGAAACATCTACCCCAAAGACAGATGCGAGTGATCCTGCATGGAAAGAAGCACAGACGACTCCATTTGGCGCCTATCCTGAAACAGTTACTTATTCTGTTGGACAAGTGGCAACGAGCTATTCAGCACTTGCAGGAACGCCTTATGAGAAAGATAATGCCACAAACAATGTGTGGACAAGATATTTCAAGGATAAGCTGAACATTCAAAATACGACCTCGTTTGAATCCAATGATGGTACAGACTACAGTCAGAAAGTTTCGATGGCGATTGTAAGCGGTGAAATCCCTGATCTAATGGTGGTTCCTGACTACGCGACATTGCAACAGCTTTATGAGAACGATCTGATTGCAGATCTGACAGAGGTTTATGAAAATACTGCCAGCGATCGAATTAAGGAAATTTACGATTCCTACGGTGGTCGTGTTCTGGATAGCGCAAAGTTCGATGGCAAGCTGATGGCCATACCAACTACTGAAATCTCACATGGTCCTGGTATCCTCTGGCTTCGCAAAGACTGGATGGACAAATTGGGACTTGCTGAGCCGAAATCAATGGCTGATGTCGAGAACATTATTAAGCAATTTGTAGAAAAAGATCCAGGTGGTAATGGAGCGGGTAAAACGCTAGGTCTTGTTGTCGATAATGAAAACGTCGCCGGTGTCTCTGGTGGACAATTCTCATTTAATAATATCTTTTCACTATATGGTGCGTATCCAAAACAGTGGATTGATGATGGAAGTGGAAAGGCTGTATACGGATCTGTTCAACCAGAGATGAAGCCAGCACTGGCCAAGCTGTCTGAGATGTACAAGAATAACTTGATTGATCGTCAGTTTGCAGTACGTACTGGTGATGATCGCAAGGCGCTACTTACAAGCGGAAAAAGTGGGTCGTTCATGGATAACTGGTGGGGAAGCTGGACTGTGGCTGACACGCTTAAGCTGAATCCAGAAGCGGAATGGGTATCTTATGTTGCCCCACAATCAGAGGATGGCTCGGTTACAATGTTCACTGGAAATCCTTCCAGCAGTTATTTGGTTGTCCGCAAAGGCTTTGAACATCCTGAACTTGCAGCCAAGCTTGTGAGTGTTCAATATGACTATCAGCGTTACCAAGAAAAAGATGCAAAAGCTTTGAAAGAATTTGAAGATTATAAGAGCATGAATGTTGGCGGATCTCCGCTCGCCATTAATATCGATTATTATGACGCTTTCTATCGTAACGTTGACATCATGAAAGAAGCATTAGAAACAGGCGATACAAGTAAATTAACTAGCAATGAGGATTTAACGGCTTATAACTCCTATAAGAAGTTTCTTGATAGTAAGAAGAATGGAGAAACACCAGACTCCAATGCATGGGCTGGATATACTTCGAGTATTACGACAGCTAGTTTGGTGAAAGCCTCTAATATTAAAGAAGTGAATCCATTATTCTTTGGAAGTACATCATCCATGACGTTGAAATGGCCGACACTTACTAAAATGGAACTTGAAATGTACTTGAAGATCATTACAGGTGAACAAGCACCTGACGCATTTGATAAGTTTGTAGAGAGCTGGAATAAAACTGGCGGCGAAGTCATTACTAAGGAAGTTAACGAAGCGATAGCAACCAAATGATGTTGAAAGAGATGATCCGTAAATGAAAAATAAAAAAGATCAGACAGCATTCCATCTCATGATGGCGCCAGGCATGATTTTCCTAATTATCTTTTCGTTTATTCCAATGTTCGGTATTATAATGGCTTTTCAAAATTATGTTCCGGCTAAGGGAATGAGTGGTTCATCCTGGGTAGGTCTTGATAATTTCAAATTTATGCTCCAAATTCCTGACAGCAAACAGATTTTCAGTAATACGATCGTTATCGCGTTATGGAAAATTATTGTGGGTACTTTTACATCCATCGTGTTTGCCCTGTTATTAAATGAAATTCGGGTAAAGTTTGCTAAGCGATTCATACAGACGGTTGTTTATCTGCCGAACTTCTTGTCATGGGCGATTTTGGCTACTGTAGTCATGAACATCTTCTCTTATGAAGGTCCCGTTAATGCCATGTTAAGTTGGTTTGGGATTGACCCAGTCTTGTTTATGGCCAGCAATACCTGGTTTAGACCGATGCTTGTATTAACGGATGTATGGAAGGGTTTTGGGTACGGTTCAATCATCTACCTAGCTTCCCTGACATCCATTGATCCCGGACTTTATGAGGCGGGCTCCATTGATGGAGCCAACCGATTTAAGAAACTGTGGCACATCACGTTGCCAGGCTTAATGCCAACTATTTTGCTGGTTACAACCTTGAACTTGCCGAATGTATTGAATGCTGGTTTTGATCAGATCTTCAATCTGTATAATCCTTTGGTGTATGAATCTTCGGATATTATTGATACCTACGTTTATCGGGTGGGTCTGGTAGAAAGACAATACAGCTTAGGTACAGCAGTTGGCCTATTACGGTCGGTCGTTGGTATCGTACTGATTCTATCTGCGAATAAATTGGCCCAAAAACTTACGGATTATCGTATTTTCTAAAGAAAGGGGGGTTCTCCCATTCACGCATCTAACATCAAGGGTCGTATTGCAGATGTTATTATCTGGGTATTTGTTCTAGCGTTCGCCTTGTCCTGTCTCATACCGTTAGTCAATTTAGTAGCCATCTCTTTCAGTGATAATGCGGCGGCTTCCGCAAATCTAGTAAGTATATTCCCGGTTAATCCGACGTTTAGCTCCTATGAAAAATTATTGTCTGACAGCCAGTTTTGGCGTTCATTCATGATCTCTGTAGAACGAGTAGTGTTAGGTCTGCTTGTGAATATGGTACTGATGATTCTTACAGCCTATCCATTGTCTAAAAGTTCACGAGTATTCACGGGTCAGAAGATTTATATGAATCTCGTTATCTTCGCGATGTTATTCTCAGGCGGATTGATTCCAACCTTTATGGTAGTCAAAGAGCTTAATCTTTTAGACTCCATCTGGTCATTGATCTTGCCGGGTGCAGTACCGATAGGGAATGTGATCTTGCTGATGAATGCTTTCCGCGCTGTACCGAAATCTCTAGAGGAAGCAGCGAATATAGATGGAGCTTCACAGTGGAGAATATTAGGGACAATTTATCTTCCGATAGTATTACCTACGCTTGCCACCGTTACGCTCTTTACTATTGTGGGCCATTGGAATGATTACTTTGGTGCCCTGGTGTATATTAATAAAACGGCGAATTATCCATTGCAAACCTATATCCAACAGCTTAGCGTTGAGGTTCAGAACATTACAGATCCTGAAAAATTATTGGAATTAGCAAAAGTTTCGAATAAGACTTTGAACGCTGCTAAAATCGTAGTTTCTACGCTACCATTGTTGTTGATTTATCCGTTTATGCAAAAGTATTTCGTATCAGGGATTGTCGTTGGTTCAGTTAAAGAGTAAATATTAGTAGACAGCCGCTATGAGGTTTCATAGCGGTCTACTATTTTAAAGGAGGAGGCTTACAATGAATAGTGATCAAGTTCATACATCAATTCTGGATGAAATGAAGACATTTGTCTCTCAAGAAGCCAATCGGAGTATTTCATTTACGAATAAAGAGGCAGCATTTTATTTTACGCAATCCCATCATACGGATCATGTGGAACATGCATTTTTTGAGGGACTTAATATTGCTAAGAATAGAATTTTCGGTGGATACACCTTATTCGTAGGTGAACAGCAGCTAGACAATCGACAATCGAAAGTGTGGGCCTATCCTTATAAAATGGTGCGTAAGCACGCCGATCTGACAGAAGAGCTGTGGTTGGTGGATTATCATAATCTATTAGAAATTAGTCTCGCTGATGCGAAGGAAGCCATAGGCATCGTTTTAAGGGGAGATAATGTTAGCTATATAAACCAACAGGATCATATCGCGTTCTTTAGTGCTATCGAGGGAGATTGGGTGATTGCAGTTAGTGCTATCAACCTTTCACCTTTGCACATGGATAATGAAGTTCTAATTGCCGATGCAAACGCTGGGGGTTATTATATCGCTGCAGGTATGACATCCGAAGAAGCAGCAAGCTTAATCCGTAAAGCTAGACAAGGTATAAGCACTTTGAAAGATGAACGCGTTAAGCGGATGGAAGATTTCTTACACCATAATGCTCATCTAACCAGCAGTGATGATACGTTTACTTTAGCTATGAATTGGTTGAACATCACAATGGATCAGTTAGTTACTAGACAGCAGGGTGATGGTATCTATGCAGGGCTGCCATGGTTTAACGAATATTGGGGACGGGATCAATTCATAGCTCTTCCAGGAGCCGTACTCGTTACAGGGCAATTCGAAACGGCTAGAAATATCTTACTATCATTCGCAGAGTTTCAGAATACGGACGAAGATTCTAAATACTTTGGTAGAATTCCAAATATTTTGTCTCCTGGAAAGGTTGATTATCATACAACGGATGGTACGCCGCGATTCATTATCCAGTTGCAGGATTACGTTAAGTATTCAGGAGATACAGCGATCATTAAAGAGCTTTATCACAATGTACAATATAGTATTGAAGGTTCCATAAAATATTGGGTAGATGATAAAGGGTATTTGAGGCACGCAGATAATGAAACTTGGATGGATGCCCGGGATGGCAATTTGGAGTCGTATTCTCCTCGGGATACCCGTGCCAATGATATTCAAGCACTCTGGTATAACCAATTGCTTGCTGGTGTTTACTTTGCTGAATATATGAATGACAAGGTGAATGCTGATAAATGGAAGCGCATTGCTGAAACCTTAAAGCACCATTTTGAGGTCGATTTCATTGATCAAGCGCATCCTTATTTAGCAGACAGACTGGACGCAGAAGACAAGCCGGAATTCTCCCTGCGCCCAAACCAGTTATTTGCTTTTGAAATGTTTGACGATAACGATTTTAAGGCTAGAGCGATTCGTACCGCGTGGGAAGAGTTGGTCTATCCATGGGGCGTTGCTTCGCTAGATAGACATCATCCTTTGTTCCGTCCGTTTCATTTAACTTCTCATTATCCGAAAGACGAGGCTTATCATAACGGTGCGGTTTGGATTTGGCTTAATGGTATTGCGATGCAGCGTATGATTGAAGCGGGGCAGGAGGAAACCGCCTATCAGCTATTCAAGAATATGAACTGGCAGGCCTTGAATTTAGGTGTTATCGGTGGACTTAGTGAGAATATGGATGCTTATCCTGCGGAAGGTGAGAGCTGGGCGAAGTTGACGGGTGCATACCTGCAGGCTTGGTCCAATGCTGAGCAGCTGCGTGTGTGGTACCAATATTTCTTAGGTATCCGTCCAGATCTGATTAACAATACACTGACCATTGCTCCAAGAATTCCACAAGAGCTTGAATCCTTGGCCTATGATGTGAATATAGGGAATGGACGTATTGAAGCCACTTATAACTGTGGACCTGAAATCACATACTCCTATACATTCAAGAATGTAGGACTGGAAGTTATGATCGATGTGTCTCCTTTTGAAACGGTATCGCTTGAAGTTAAGCCCAATATGGAGCTGGTTGTAAGACAAGATGATCATATACTGGCAGTTACCTTATATGATGAGAATCGTCAAATGCTCAAGGAGATTCAGTCAGGTCTATCCGAATCACGTGTTATGCATAATAAGCGGAATAACGAGTTATTAAAAGACGTTGAGTTTGCCAAGCCATTGAGCTTGGACAATCATCCTTGTATAAAGCGGTAGTAAAAAAACCTCTGACCCATCCTCAGGATGCTGTCAGAGGTTATTTAGCTGTTTATGATTTAAGCCAGGGATGCTGGCTCAGAATTTAGCCATAAGATGCTCAAGTCCTGCCGCCACTCCATCTTCCGCATTACTGACGGTAACAAATTCAGCCATTTCCTTTAGAACCGGTGCTGCGTTAGCCATGGCAATCCGGTAGCCGGCCCTCTCGAACATCGGTTGATCATTATAGCTGTCACCCATTACGGCTACATCTGTTAGCGGGATGCCATAGTGGGCGGCGAGCATAGCTACACCGGAGCCTTTGTTGGCGTCCTCATGGTTAATTTCGATATTATTGACATGGGAGGCTGTAATAATGAGGCCAGGGATCGCGGCGAAGCGGGTGGAGGCTTCTTTGAGCAGTTCCCGGTCTAGAGAAAAGGCTAATGTTTTATAAATGACGTTTTCTTCTTTACTCCAGATCTCTTCCATACTTTCGACGTAAGTTACAGCCGCTTGTTGAAACTGCTGATCGATCATTGCTTTTAGCAGCCAGCTGACTTCCTCAGGTACTTCTTCTTCACTTAGTGTAGATAGTTTCTCTAATCTTACCCGTTTATTGAGTTCCACATATACGTTGTCCTCTGTGTATACCTCGTAATACAAATCCGGAATTTCGTTCATCCAGCGTAATGCAGGAATGATGTCTTCCTTCTTCAGCGGTTTACTTGCTGCCAGCGTGTGGTCAGACAATGTAACCACTGCGCCATTTAGACTGACTATCGGGCATTCCAGATCTGCCAGACGCAGCTGTCGTTCCGCATCCATAAAAGAGCGTCCCGTAGCAATAATTACGATATGACCTAAATTCTGAGCCTTTATAATCGCCTCGCGGTTCTTTGGGCTAATTTGTCCTTCTTCGTTCAGCAATGTTCCATCCATATCTAAAGCAATCAGCATAGTGTATGATCTCCTTATCCAGTCATAGTTGTCCCCTTCGCGGGCCAGTGAGAACGTTACTTGTATCTTATCATTAATATTCTGAAAACCAAAAACACCTTTTCATTTCTATTCTAATCGTATATTTTTAGAAAATAGTTCAGTCGTGGTACAATAGTTGTTAAACTAATCGACTAGCCGAGTCTATCGTCAGTTCATGTTCGTGGGACGTGATCCGTCGGTATTTTTCCTGCGTAAGGACATCGGCAGCTGTGTATGTAAGGGGGACTAATCGTGAGATCCAAAAACTTGGCCACCATGTCACTAGCTTTTATGGCATGTGGGTTTCTGATTACACTATTTCTACCTGAAAATCTCGCCGTGATTCTACTAAGAGGTGGTTTTGAGGCTGGGCTGGTTGGGGGGATTGCCGACTGGTTCGCGGTAACCGCGTTATTCCGCCATCCGCTGGGGCTGCGTATTCCACATACCTCACTGCTGCTCAAGAATCGGGATAAGATTATCCAGTCGCTAATTACTGCTATGGAGACTGAGCTGCTGAACAAAGAGAGTATTGAGAACAAGCTGCGCAAGTTTGGCATTATGTCTATGGGTTCTAAGCTGCTGACAAAGTTCTTTAGCAAGAAGAAGGTGAGAGCCCAGATCCTGGAGCAGCTTAGCGAATTCGTGTCACGTCTTCCGGTAGAGAAAGCTGTACCTTTTCTTCAAAAGGCAGCCTCTGATTATATTCGTGAAGCGGAGCTTGGGGTTGCAGCTGATAAGATTGTCACTAAATTAATGAACGATGGAAAAGATGTAGCGGCTCTGGATTATGCGCTGGAAGGGGTATCTAACTGGAGCGGTCGTCCTGAAACGAAAGCTATGCTAGGTAAGATCGCCAGTGAGAAACTAGCCGAAGTAAAGCTCGGTGGACTGAAGGGAATGGCTTTTCAGGCTTTCGTTGGGTTCATGGATGCGGATATGCTTGGTGAAATGCTGCAAGGCATGTTACAGTCCGGTATTCGCGATTTTCGTGAAGAGGATAGCCCTTATCGTGAAGAGATTATCCGGGAAATTCGAGTGGCGCTGTTCCAGATTGTTAATGATGAGGCTAGAATGGCTTCTGTAAAAGAATGGGCACTCCATGAGCTTGAGGGAGAAGCAGCAACCGTTTTTCTGCATACTCAATTGGAGAACGTACGCAGCAAGGCACTCTCCTTATTGGAAGAGGACCGGGCAGCGGGCGGACGCAAGCTGTTTGCACTATACGCCCTGCTTGTACGCCGTATTAGCAAGGAACAAGAGTGGATCGGCAGTTGGGAGGAGCGGATTCGCGCTTCATTAATTACATTTGTAGAGGCCAACCACTTCCGAATCGGTCTTTTGGTGAAAGAGAATCTGGATAGTATGGACGATGCTAGTCTAGTGAATATGCTGGAGGATAAAGTAGGTAAAGATCTTCAGTGGATTCGGGTGAACGGTGCCTTATGCGGTTTTGTTGTAGGGCTTGTACTTACAGTTGTTCAATTTATTTAATTCAAAGTAGTCCGTCTCCAGTGTTTGGAGGCGGACTACTTTTTTATGTGGATCTATTGTTGTACTAAGGCGGATTGGTAAAGCCGCTCCAAATCAGTTGCTGTACGTTGCCAATTGAAGACCTCAAGCGCATCCGCTCTTCCTTGTTTCCCAATGGCTGCTGCTAACTCTGGATTCCGGCCTAGTCGCAACAAATTTCTAGCAAAGGGCAAGGCCTCGCGATATCGTTCCACCAGATATCCGTTATGGCCGGAGTCGATAATCTCACGGATACCACCATTGTTAGAAGCGATGACGGGCAGTCCCGAGGCCATGGCCTCTACATTGACAAGTCCAAAGGATTCATGATTCTGAGAAGGACATACAAAGCAGTCGGCTGCTTGATAAAGGGTATGAATATCTTCATGAGCTACATTCCCAAGGAAGGTGACGGATACGCCTAGTTGCCGTGCAAGCAGCTTCAGCTGTCGCAAATACGAGGGGCTTCCTTTGCCTGCAATTACAAGATGAGCAGGAAGGTGTTTATTTAAATGGTGCATAGCACGTATTAATACGGGCACCCCTTTACGGGGAATGACTCGACCGACGAACAAGACGGTAAAAGCCTTCGGGAGTCGGTAATGTCCGCGAAGATAGTATTTTTCCTCTGTCGATACAGGAGTGAACCGATCAAGATCTGCTCCGAGCAGGACAATACGGATTGCTTTGTTCAATTGTGGGAAGCGCCGGGTTAGCCTTCGCTCTAAAGAGTGGCTGTTCGCAATGATCAGGTCTGCTTTAGTCAAGGCGTGAGCAACTTTATCTGTGCCCGGTGTGAATGTAAGAGAATGCAGAAATAGAAAGACCGGAAGATGAGGGAGCCGTTTCTTTACAGCAGACATAAGATGGGGGCGATTATCGATCTGAACGATATCAAATGACTCATTCCGAATGTAGTCTAACACCGAAGTACGATAATGAACGGGAGTACTTGCGGGTAAACGAATGATTCTGACCTGCTCCAATATTGAGGCATCGGGCAGTCCCGGTGCTCTTCGGCTCACAATGGTAACCCTATGTTTCTCAGCCAGCCTTCTGGCAATGGCCCAAATGCAGATTTCTACTGAACCGTCTCCCGGAACCGGGAGCCGTTCCGGCGCAATAATACAAATATGCATGGTTCATGCCTCCTCTGATCCGCTAATGGTTATCCTCTTCCCACCATATGCAGCTTAAGGATCTGGAGATACATCTGAGAGCGGAGAGGGCGTTCAACCCATGCCATTCAAATAGTCGAAGCATAAAATACTAAGGCTAGGCAAGGCTGTGATTATTATTTGAGTGACAGGGGAGAGGGCAATTGGGAACGAAGTTAAAGTCGGCATTGACCAGTAAATGGATTAAAACCAAGGTGCTCATGCAAAGTTCCGAGATTTCACCGCTCATTCCAGAAACGGTGAAGTTTAGTAAAGCAAACTTAAAGACGATGCTCTTGAAATATGGGATGATTTACGTTAAACCGGAACATGGCACCTATGGTAATGGTGTAATGAAGGTTGAACAGAGTAAGGATTCTCATGGAACAGAATACAAATACCAAAGTGGAACAAAGATTAAGACTTTTGGAGCCTATGACACCTTTTATTCATCCCTTAAGAAAGCGACACGCGGACGTAGTTACTTGATTCAGAGAGGGATCGTTTTGCTAAAGCATGGAAAGCATCGCTTTGATATCCGTGTGATGGTCCAGCTCAGTCCGCGTGGCAAATGGGAAACGACCGGATTGATCGGCCGAGTAGCTGAGAAAGGCAAGATTGTTACCAATTATCATAACGGTGGTACGCTAATGTCTATGGAGAAGCTGCTGTCACCTTATTTGAACGATGCTCAGCAAGCCCAGATGCTTAAGATATTGAGAAAGCTAGGTGAGGATACCGGACGTTTCTATCATAAGAAATATCCTGGCTTTAAACAGATCGGTGTAGACGTAGGTTTAGATAACCACATGACACCTTGGATTATTGAAGTGAATACTAGTCCGGATCCGTATATTTTCAAACATCTTCCTAATAAAAGCATGTACCGCAAAGTGATGGCTTACCGCAGAGCAAGTAAGAAGAAGTCCGCTAGCTGATTTGTTTCTTCGTATTTGCTATAACAAGGGACACCTTTTGTTCGAGCTCAATTATTTTTTGTTTGTGGGTTGCGATCTGACGATAACCAGAGACCAGTGAAGATAGGGACTGGGTGGTTAGTGTAAGATTTTGTTTGCGAATGGCTGCTTTAAAGTCAGTCCAATCTGCTGAGGTACGTTTGTTTAACGAGGTGATTACGCTCTTGTTAGATTTGATCGTGATTTGAGGACTTTCAATGCCAGATAAGGTTTTACGAGCTTCGGCTATCTTTTGGGTACGTGTCTTTTTCGCGGCGCTCAGCTGATTTTGTTTGTCGCTTATCTCTTGCCGTGCCAACTGAACCAAGATTTTCATAGCATCACCTTGGGTGCGCAGTACGGTATTTAAGGTCTTATTCTTAAGAGACTTAGCGATACTAATTCGTTTGTTAAGTGCACTATACTGGTCGAATAAAGGCTGATAGCGCTGCTTGCAGCTCTTAACGGAGGCTTCCAATCGGGTCACTGCTTCAAGATCAATCCCTTTAATTTGTTGACGGACCACAACTAGCGATTGCTCATTATTGTAGTGAAGGATTCGGATATGCTCCTCGCGCTGATCATACTGCAGCTTTAAGGTGGATAAATCATTATACAAAGAAGTCAGCTTAACCCTGGCAGGACCTTCTGCCGTCGCGGACGTCAGATCAAAAGCCGCTTTAATAGAAGGGGTTAATTCTGTTATAGATGCAGCAAAAGCTTCTGATGATGTGCTTAGCAGTAACAGGACCGTCAACAGTAGTAAGGGTATGGACTTAAATACTTTCATTTGTTCTCCTCCTATTGTCGTAACCTAATGGCAACAAAAAAAGCACCCGTAGCAAAGGCAAAAGCCTTTATTACGGGTGCTTCCAGCGTAATAGGTCACGAACGATATTATTAAAATATAAGAAAGTATAAGTTTCACGGTATACATTATTCTTATATTTCTCGCTTAAACGCTTATCGTCCTAACGAGGACGCCGAAGGCGTTTATGCTTGTGTTAATAATAGTTTGTCTCTGAGCATCCAGTCAATATTTAAAATTAAACTATTCCCTATTCAAAATGATACGCAGGACATTTCATTACTCACTTCTCTTATCGTATACTGAACTAAGAAGGGTATTGAGTGGTGCAACGTTCGCAACAGAGGAGGTCTGGATTAGATGGATAACTCGGTAGAATATAGCATGATGTTAGAACATGCATTTATGAGGTCCCCAGAGGGAATGGCCGTACTATCTTTAAACGATGGCAATGGCAACTGGCTAAAGGTTAATCCGGCTTTTTACAATTTACTTGGCTTTACGGAAGCCGAGTTTCTTGCTGGGGCTATTTTTTCAGAAATGAAAGATAGACAGTCGTCTTCGAAAGAGCTCACCTATAGATTGGTGATGGACGAGCTTCAGAATTCCCCAACAGGAAGCTGGAAGAAGGAAGAGTGCTTTTTTAACAAAGGGGCTCACCCGGTATGGCTTTCTCTGACGTTCTCAGGATTTGGAGCAGCAGGACAAGCCCCTTTGTATATTATTCTGTACGCCGAAGATATTACGGACCGAAAGATTGCAGATCAACAAATGGCAGATCACCGAGAGCTAGAGGAACAGATTTTTCAAAGTGAACGTAATTATAGATTGATATCCGAGAACTCGCTGGATTTAATCTCGCGTCATGCTGTTGAAGAGTGTAAACAGTTCGAATCCAAACTTCAGGAGAATGAACAGCGCTATAAATCCTTATTTGAATATAATCCGTCTGCTGTGTACTCAATGAATTTGCACGGGGATTATTTAACAGCCAATGCGAATCTGGAGAAGCTGACCGGATATTCGCTGGAAGAACTGATAGGAATGTACTTTGGTCCCATTGTGCATGAGAAGGATATGGAGAAGACGCTGTATCATTTTAACTTAGCCGCTAAGGGATATCCTCAAAGCTATGATCTGACACTTATTCATAAAGACGGGCATTTTGTAGAGATTAATACCACTAATATTCCGATCATTGTAGACGATCAAGTGGTTGGTGTATATGGTATTTCTCGTGACATTACGGAACGTATAAGATATACAGAACAAATTGAGAAGCTGAGCAATGAGTACACCCTTATATTAAATGCGGTTTCGGAGGGTATTTTTGGACTCGATATGGAGGAGAAGGTGACCTTCATCAACCCTGCAGGTCTGTATATGCTCGGTTATGAACATGATGAGATCATGGGCCATTCCTATCTGGATCATATTCAGCACACAGCGCTTGATGGGATACATTACCGGCCAGAGGAGTCGCCACTTATCAAGGCCATTAGGTCAGGGGGATCTTACCAGAGCAAGGATGCAGTCTTATGGCGTAAAGATGGTACAAGCTTTCTTGCGGAGTACCAAGTAACCCCTCTTTTTGATAAAGGCGAACCTAAAGGTGTTGTAGTCGTGTTCAGGGATATTACAGATGAGAAGGAGATCATTCGGGCGAAGGAATCTGCGGAGAAAGCGGACCAGGCTAAATCAGAGTTTCTAGCCATTATGAGTCATGAAATACGCACGCCTATGAACGGCATAGTGGGGATGACGGATCTGCTTGCAGAGACGGAACTAGATGAAGAGCAACGTGAGTACACAAATATTATTAAGGAGAGCAGTAGCTCTCTTCTATATATTCTGAATGAAATTCTCGATTACAGTAAAATTGAGGCCGGTAAAATGATGATCGTACATGAGCCTGTGCATCTTCGGGAGGTACTGGACAGTGTAACGGATCTATTTATGGCTAAGGCCTTGGAAAAAAATCTTGAGCTGTCTTACAGCATGGCGCCAGGAGTTCCTACGTTCATTATGGGAGATGCAGGGCGTCTGCGTCAGGTGTTGGTTAATCTGGTCAGCAATGCGATTAAATTCACTGACCGAGGTAATGTCTGCATTTACGTGGAGCGGAAATTGTCCGTGGTTTCAAAGAAATCGACTTTGAAATTTAATGTAAGAGACACTGGGATAGGTATTCCTTTAGAGAAGCAGCATCAGTTGTTTCAATCGTTCTACCAGCTGCACTCCTCGTTTAATCGTAAGTATGCCGGGACGGGGTTAGGACTGGCCATTTGCAAGAAGCTTGTTAAGTTGATGGGTGGAGCCATTGCGGTGGAAAGTAGCGAAGGAGAGGGCTCCAATTTCTATTTCACGCTACAGATTAATCCTGAAAGTAGATATGAGGGTGATGAGGAAGAAGTTGCTCAGACAGAACAAAGACCCGCACAGGAAACCGAAACAGGGGCAGATTCAGAGGTGCCTATGGATGTTGGCGGGAATGTGATTTTACTCCCGGAGGGCCCGGTCCTTTCAGACCCTAAGGCGAACTCTTCAAAAGGAGAAACATCCTGATGAAGCATAGAGGCTCCAGTCTCAGTAACAAACTACCGGCGGATCCATACACACAGTGGGAGGCTGGGGTTTCAGCCCCGTCTTCTGCATGTGGACCTGCGACAATGGCAGCTTTAACCGAGTATTGGAATACCCAGCTAGGAATGGACTTTATTCGTGGCAGAGGTCATTTTCACTCTAAAGCAGATCATATTAATTATATATACAGTCATCACGGTGGGACACCTTTGGGCATGAGTACACGTCGTTTTGTAAAGGGGATCACAGCTTATATCCACTCTTCAATCTCGCCAAATGGGGGACATAAGCTATCTATCGCTACTTTTAGCGATTTCGATATGTATAAAGTGGAGATTGATGCAGGTCGGCCAGTAGCTGTTAAATTTGATAAATGGTTTAATTTTCGGTGGAGAGGGAATTTTGCTTACGACTACCATTGGGTATTAGGAATAGGATATGAAGTACCTGATAACGGGGATCGTCCAATCCTCATTGTTCAGGATAACGGTGTGAGGTATAAGGATGGAAGGATTGCTCTTTGTAAAGAACGCCGCATCCCATATTATGCAAATAAAGACATCATTACAATGGTGGGAATGAATATCTTAGAAACGCCTAGTTAATTACGATTTGACTAGGAGATTACCCTGAAAAAAATGATCTAACTATTTCGAGTCAAACGTTTGCACAAATTCGAGGATCATACTATAATCCAGTTAATAACTGGAAAAGGGGATAGGTGCTTTGTCCGTACAAAAGGAAATGAAGGAACCCATTTATTATGGTGATCCTGAGACTACTAGAGGGATTTCCGTATTCGCTCAGGAGTTTGATCAGTTGTTCAGCTATGACGGGGATGATCTGGGACTTACATATTCATCGGCCTGTTCATCGTTTTGCTTGTGGGCCCCTACGGCTCAAGAGGCAGAGCTAGTAATCTATGACTCATGGCAAGGAGCTGCAGAGTGCAAATATGCTATGATTCGCGATATCCGGGGAACATGGAGAGTTACTGTTGACGGTGATCTGGATGGCAAATTCTATACTTATCGAGTTCGTCTAGGTGAACAGTGGAATGAAGCAGCTGATCCTTATGCACGGGCTGTTGGCGTGAACGGTGACAGAGGTGCTATTCTAGATTTGCGCAAGACAGACCCTGAGCGGTGGACGGAAGATAAGCCGTCTTTTGAGGATCCTGTGGACGCCATTATTTATGAGCTTCATTTGCGTGACTTATCCATTCATCCGGCAAGCGGCATGGCTCATAAGGGACAATATCTCGCTTTGGCGGAAGAAGGCACTCGTGGACCTGATGGCATTCTCACGGGACTCGATCATATCGCAGATCTCGGTGTAACCCACGTACAGCTATTGCCTATCTATGATTATTCTACAGAGAGTGTAGATGAGACGAAGCTGGATGAACCCCATTTTAACTGGGGTTATGATCCGAAGAATTATAATGCTCCTGAAGGCTCCTATGCTACGGATCCCTATGTGCCGGGACTACGTATTCAAGAGCTAAAAACAATGATTCAAGCGCTTCATGATCGTGGACTCCGCGTCATTATGGATGTTGTTTACAACCATGTGTACGACGGATATCGCGTGAATTTCACCAAACTGGTACCTGGCTATTATTTACGTTATAAACAAGACGGAAGCCTGTCGAATGGTTCAGGCTGTGGGAATGACGTGGCTACAGAACGCTTGATGATGTCCCGCTTCATTGTGGAGTCCGTGGTCTATTGGGCCCAAGAATACCATATCGACGGCTTCCGCTTTGATTTGATGGGCTTGATGGATGTCGATACGATGCGGGAAACTCGGCGGCGTCTGGATGAAATAGATCCGTCCATCATGACAATTGGTGAAGGCTGGATGATGGGGACTGAGCTGCCGATGGAACGGCTCGCTCATCAGAAGAACGCCTCCCTTATGCCGGGAATCGGACATTTTAATGATGATTTCAGGGATGCTATTAAGGGAAATATCTTTTTGTACGATCAGCCGGGCTTCATCAGTGGAATGATGGGTCTGGAGCCTGCGATCAAAGCGGGGATTGCGGGAGGAATTGACTTCAGCCCAGGAATTAAGCAATTTGCCGTGGAGCCTCAGCAAAACGTTAATTATGTGGAGTGTCATGATAATCATACCTTATGGGATAAAATCGTATTGTCCACCGAGGGTGAGACAGTTACTCAGCGCCGTTCCATGCACAGACTAGCTTCTGCGATAGTGTTCATGAGCCAGGGGATTCCTTTTATCCATGCAGGGCAGGAGTTTGTGCGTACGAAGGACGGGGTGGAGAACAGCTATAAATCTTCGGTCGAGATCAATCGTATGGACTGGGAATTGTGCGCCGCGCATCAGGAAGATGTGGCGTATATGAAACAGTTAATCGCACTGCGTAAAGCTCACCCGGCCTTCCGTATGCGAACGGCAGATGACATTCGGAACCATTTGGTTTTTGAAAAAGCACCGGCAAGTGCAGTAGCTTACACGCTGCGTGGCCATGCTGGAGGAGATGCAGCGAAGCATATTTATGTTCTTTTTAATGCGAATGCTGAACAGACCACTGTGGTTCTGCCGCAGCTTGGAGCATGGAAGACCATCTTCGGGGCTGATCTTACGCAGGAACTGACTGGAAATAAGCTAACTTTAAAAGGGATTGGGACAGTAGTCCTGACGGCGAAATAATTAGTTTTTTACAAGATCATTATTAAAAAGCATGCGGAGTAACGTACTTTAATCAGGTACAGTACACTGTGTGCTTTTTTTGTTTTTTTATTTCCTTAATTTGATTGTTTCATTTTACATAAAAAGGTGATATTACTCATTTTCGATGTGAATATTGGATGTTAATATGAAGGCATTTACTTTGGCGCTTTAGAGTGGCATAAGCATAACGACAGACAATCATAGAGCGTGTTTTTCCTGAGTGCATCGAAACAAAGCTCCATTTTGTGGGGATATTTAGAGAGGATGAAAGAGATGGGGAAAGCAACCGGATTTTTGGAATTTGAACGGCAGACGCCTTCGGAGTGTGAGGCGCTGGAGCGGATTAAGAATTGGGATGAATTCTCGATTCCTATGGATGAAGAGAATCTGCGCGAGCAAGGCGCACGTTGTATGGACTGTGGTACGCCATTTTGTCATGTAGGACGTCTGTTGTCTGGTATGGCTTCCGGCTGCCCTCTGCACAACTTGATTCCGGAATGGAATGATATGGTTTATCGTGGGAACTGGGAGGTTGCACTGAAACGTCTGCATAAAACCAATAACTTCCCTGAATTTACTGGACGTGTGTGTCCGGCACCTTGTGAAGGTTCTTGTACAGTAGGGATGAACGGCAAGCCCGTAACGATAAAGTCGATTGAAAAGTCGATTGTAGATAGAGGTTTTGAAGAAGGTTGGATTGTTCCAGAACCACCGCTTACTCGCACAGGTAAAAAGGTAGCTGTAGTGGGCTCGGGTCCAGCAGGTCTTGCCTGTGCAGCTCAGCTTAATAAGGCAGGGCATTCTGTGACCGTGTATGAACGGGCAGATCGGATTGGCGGTTTGTTGACGTATGGTATTCCGAACATGAAGCTGGATAAGAAGACGGTTCAGCGTCGAGTAGACCTGCTAGCGGCTGAAGGCATTACATTCGTAACTCGTACAGAGATTGGGCGAGATATCTCGGCGTCACAGCTCAAGGCGGAGCACGATGCTGTTGTCTTGTGTGGCGGGTCTACACAGGCACGGGAGCTTCCTATAGAGGGTCGTGAGCTGCGGGGCATTCATCAGGCTATGGAGTTTCTGACACTGAATACTAAGAGCTTACTGGATTCAGAGCTTGTTGATGGTGAATACTTGTCTGGGGCAGATAAGGATGTAGTTGTAATCGGGGGCGGGGATACTGGCACAGACTGTGTAGCTACGTCGATCCGCCACGGCTGCCGTAGTGTGATCCAGCTTGAGATTATGCCACAGGCTCCGCTGACCCGTCAGCCAAGCAATCCGTGGCCAGAATGGCCAAAGGTTCTTAAGGTAGACTATGGCCAAAAAGAAGCCGCTTCACTGTATAAGGAAGATCCACGTCGTTATCTTGTTTCGACGAAACGTTTTGTCGGTGACGATGGCGGGCATGTGCAGGAGCTGCATACCGTGCGCATTGAGTGGACTTGTAATGAACAAGGAAGGATAGTTCCGGTTGAAGTACCAGGCAGTGAAGAAGTTCTAAAGGCGCAGCTGGTACTGCTCGCATTAGGATTCACAGGGCCCGAAGCGACTGTACTAGGCGAGCTTGGGGTGGAACGCGATGAGCGTGGAAATGCCAAGGCGGAGTTTGGAGCACAAGCGACTAATGTAGAAGGTGTATTCACCGCAGGTGATATGCGCAGAGGACAAAGCCTTGTAGTCTGGGCTATTGATGAGGGTCGTCAGACTGCCCGCGAAGTGGACCGATTCTTGATGGGGTCATCGAATTTACCGTAAGGATAGAGGCATATAGAGCAGGACGTTCCTTTTGGGGGAGCGTCCGCTTTTGCGTTGTTAGCATATTCAAGGTTAAAATTGTGATCTAAGAGTAAGATTTACTTAAGTTAAGTCGAAAAGGAGAATACATGATGAAGCTAATGTTTATTTCCGATATTCACGGATCTTTATTCTGGTTAGAACGGGCTTTGGAAAAGGTAGAGGAAGAACAGGCAGACAGTCTTGTTATCGTAGGAGACTTTTTATATCACGGTCCCAGAAATCCACTGCCGAAGGGTTATGACCCACAGGGAGTTGCTAATAAACTGAATGAATATAATAAAAAGAAGCCCATAACGGCAGTGCGCGGTAACTGCGATGCTGAAGTGGACCAGATGCTGCTGCAATTTCCGATGATGGGCGATTACGTCATGCTCCTGCATGAAGGCAGACGAATCTATGTTACACACGGTCATGGCTTTAGTATTGAGAATTTACCGGCACTATCCGAGAAGGATATCTTTATTCAGGGGCATACCCATATTCCGGTTGCGGATGTAAAAGAGGGAATATACGTGCTGAATCCCGGTTCGATATCGCTGCCTAAAGAGAATAATCCGAATTCCTATGGTGTCCTTGAAGGTGGAGAGTTCATCGTTAAGGATTTTGAAGGCAATGTGGTAAAAAGAATTACATTATAAGCTCTGTCAGATCACGTGTGGCCCGAATTTCTTCCAACATTATTAGTGGTCTAGGGAATTGAGCACTAGAACATATTATTGTATGATGAGGGAGGAGTTTTAAGGGTAGGGCTGGCTCCAAATATAATAGTAGAGGTAGTTAACACATGAATCCTAAAGAATTGAACTATACAATGCCACCGGAATGGGGCAAGCATGAACGTACTTTTATCTCCTGGCCGGTGCAGGAATCCATGTGTTTCCCGGATAACCATGAGTCTGTATGCCAAGGTTATGCGGAGATCATCACAGCCATTGCTGAGTTTGAACCGATCACGGTCATCGTTAACCCGGAGGACGTGGAAAGAGTAGAACGTCTGGTTAGTGGACCGAATGTAACGCTGCTGCCTATAGCGCATAGCGATGCTTGGCTGCGTGATAACGGACCTACCTTTGTTGTTAATAAAGATGGGGTTCTAGCAGGCGTGAACTGGAGGTTCAATGCTTGGGGTGGCAAATATTCACCTTGGGATCTGGATGACGAAGTGGCGCCACAGATTCTCGAACACTCACAAGTTACACGCTTTGATGCACCGCTGGTGATGGAAGGCGGCTCGATTCATACGGATGGAGAAGGCACCCTGATTACTACAGAAGAATGTCTGCTCAATACGAACCGCAACCCGGAATTGCAGCGCGAGAATATTGAAGAGTACGTGTGCAATTACACAGGTACAGAAACTATTATCTGGCTTAAGCGTGGTCTAAGTGGTGACGAAACCGATGGTCATGTGGATAATATCGCTTGCTTTGCTGCTCCAGGTAAAGTCATTATTCAGGTCTGTGAGGATCCGCAGGACGAGAATTTTGAGATTACACAGGAGAATCTTCGTATTTTGGAGAATGCCATAGATGCCAAAGGGCGTAAGCTGGAGATCATCAAGATTCAGCAACCACCACGTGTGGATCATGACGGCAGCCGTCTGACACTCAGTTATTTGAACTTCTATTTCGTAAATGGTGGAATTATATTGCCTGTGTTTGGCGGTACAGCGGTGGAAACAGATAAACTTGCCGAGGAAGTGTTGGCTGGTTTGTTCCCGGAACGTAAGATTCGTACAGTTAACGGTATGGCGGTCATCACCGAGGGCGGTAATGTTCACTGCACTACACAGCAAATGCCTGCTCAGCAATAATTGAAGGAAACTAAACGTCCAAAGGGACATTTATATATAAGGAGGACAGATTCTTGAGAAATGTAAAAGTAGCTGCGACGCAAATGAGCTGTTCCAGCAATATTGATGAGAATATCAGCAAAGCCGAAACATTGGTCAGAGAAGCGGCGGCACAGGGAGCACAAATTATTTTGCTGCAGGAGCTGTTCGAGACTCCGTATTTCTGCCAGAAAGAGAAAGCTGATTATTACGCATATGCAACAGAGCTTGAACATAACAAAGCGATTAATCATTTCACAGCAATAGCCAAGGAACTGCAAGTGGTGCTGCCAATCAGTTTTTATGAGAAAAAGAACTACGCACGTTACAACTCACTAGCTGTAATCGATGCCGATGGAACGATACTGGGCAAGTACCGCAAGAGCCATATTCCAGATGGCCCAGGATATGAAGAGAAATTCTACTTCAATCCGGGAGATACTGGCTTTAAAGTATGGAACACTCGCTATGCCAAGATTGGCGTAGGGATCTGCTGGGATCAGTGGTACCCAGAAGCGGCTAGAGTGATGAGCCTGATGGGAGCAGAAATTCTGTTCTATCCAACCGCTATCGGATCAGAACCGCAGGATGGATCGATCGACTCTAAGGATCATTGGCAGACTTGTATGCTTGGGCATGCAGCGGCTAACCTTATTCCAGTCGTTGCCTCCAACCGTATCGGTGAAGAAATTGATGAAGATTCTAGCATTAATTTCTACGGCTCTTCGTTCATTGCGGGACCGCAAGGCAATAAAATTGTAGAAGCAGGCCGAGACGAGCAAACTGTAATAGTGAGCGAATTTGATCTGGATGCTTTGGAAGTCGGACGGATCGAGTGGGGCGTCTTCCGTGACCGCCGGCCGGATCTTTACAAAATGATTGGTTCTTATGATGGGGACATCATTCTTTAATAGAATTCACAGTTAAATGTGCTAAAGGCATTGCTAGAGAGGATAGAATCTCTGGCAGTGCCTTTTTTGGTGTTTCATCGAGAAATACGAGGTTCTTCAAACAGAACTGCGCATAAATATCAGGATACACGGATTGGGGATTGGATTCGGCAAAATGGCGCCAAAATGGTATTTTCGCGTGAGGTTGGGGATCGTGTGCTGTTCATGGAACAGGGCGAAATCGTGGAAGAAGGCAGTCCGTAGCATTGTTTGGAAATCCTGTGCAAGATCGGACACAATCTTTTCTATCAAAAGTATTGTAAAAGTCTGGAAAAGTAGAATATTGCTATTTTATCAGGTATATTAGAAGAGTAAACCGTGATTCAGGGATCTACTATGAAAATTCTGTCGGATACGTGGAGAGGAGGCTCTGGGATATCTTTTGTTATCATAATCTTGCGGTGATAGAAGGAGAAAACGATGAGCACATTTAAAAGCTGGTTGAACACAACCAAAAACGGACTAACAGATCAAGTGAAGAAATTCAAAAATAAAGATTTCATGAATGCGGTAGTTGCGGGCTGCGCCTTAGTTGCTGCTGCCGACGGTAAGATAGAAGAAGCTGAAAAGAATAAAATGGCTGGCTATATGAATATGAGCAATGAGCTAAAGGTGTTTGACATGAGAGACGTCATTACCCAGTTCAATTTTTATGTAAGTAACTTTGAATTCTCGCCAGAAATCGGTAAACAGGAAGCACTGAAAGCCATCGGTAAGTTTACTGGCAAACCGGATGTGGGACGCGTAATTGTGGGTGTATGCTCAGCTATTGGATCAGCTGATGGTGATTTTGATGACAATGAAAAAGCGGTTGTGCGGCATATTTGCGGTGTCTTGGGATTAAACCCTGGTGAATTCAGTTTATAAACGATGTAATACCATATACATGAGTTCGGATGAAACGTATTTAGTTCTTTAGCGTATCACTCATATAACATCCAAAAGCTAGACTAATAGATGGTGATTCTTTTTAGAGAATGGAGGTACGTAAAGTTGGCTGGAATTAATCTGGTAAAAGGTCAGAAGATTGATCTCACAAAAGGTAATGCAGGCTTATCTAACGTAATTGTAGGTTTAGGTTGGGATCCGGCTGAGCCGGCTCGAGGATTCTTCGGTGTGAAGAAACAGGCCAACGTGGACTGTGACGCTTCAGCACTGATGCTGAACGAGAATGGTAAGCTAGTTAAGAAGGGTAACCTGGTGTGCTTCCATAACAAGCAAAGTCCTTGTAACTCTGTCATTCACTCCGGAGACAATCTCACGGGTGATGGTGACGGAGACGATGAGCAAATCATGGTTAACCTGAATGCCATTCCTTCCGATGTACACAAGGTTCTGGTAGTTGTGAATATTTATGATGCCACGAATCGTAAACAGGATTTTGGATTGATTAAATCAGCTTATATCCGTGTGATGAACGCTGTAGGCAACAATGAGCTAATCCGTTTCAACCTATCTGATAATTACAATGGCTATACGGCGCTTATTTGTGGGGAACTTTACCGTCAAGGTGGAGAGTGGAAGTTCGCCGCAATTGGTGAGGGTAGTCACGCGGCACATATCAATCAACTGGCAGAACGCTACGTATAATCCAAATAAAAGAAAAGAGGAATGTTATCATGGCAATTAATCTATCTAAAGGTCAAAAGATCGATTTAACAAAAACAAATCCAGGCCTGTCCAAAATCACAGTGGGTCTTGGTTGGGACACTAATAAATATGACGGCGGTAAAGATTTCGACTTGGACGTTTCCGTATTCTTGACTAATGCGAACAGCAAAGTTGAAAAAGAAACCAACTTCATTTACTTCAATAATAAACAGAACGAGAACGCTTCTGTTGTTCATACAGGTGATAACCGTACGGGTGACGGCGATGGTGATGACGAGCAGATTCAAGTGGATCTTCTGAGTATCCCAGCGGATGTAGAAAAGGTTGCTTTTACTATTACAATTTATGAAGCTGAAGCAAGAAGCCAAAACTTCGGACAAGTTTCCCGTTCTTATGTGCGTATCGTTAATGATTTGAACAATGAAGAACTAATCCGCTTCGATTTGGGTGAAGACTTCTCTATTGAAACTGGCGTTGTTGTCGGTGAATTGTATCGTCATGGTGCAGAGTGGAAGTTCAATGCAATCGGTAGCGGCTACAAAGACGGCTTGAGCGGTTTGACTCGCGATTACGGCTTGCAATAAAATCTTGCAGTATAAATCTTGTATTACACAGTGAACTGAATCTACTCATGAAAGAAGGTTATGTCAGTGACGATCAGTCTTTCCAAAGGACAGCGGATTGATCTTACCAAGACTAATCCAGGTCTGACAAAGGTAGTAGTTGGATTGGGCTGGGACACTAACAAGTATAGTGGAGGTCAAGATTTTGACCTCGATGCTTCAGCGTTTCTGCTTCATGAAGACGGCAAAGCTAAAGGTGCAGATGATTTTGTATTCTATAACAACCCAAATGGTGGTGCGGGTTCTGTAGTATACACGGGAGATAACCGTACAGGAGAAGGTGACGGAGATGACGAGCAAGTTATCGTTGATTTCAGCAAAGTCCCTACCCATATTCAGCGTATAGGTATAACCGTAACGATTTATGATTACGAAACTCGTGCACAGAACTTTGGACAAGTCTCCAATGCTTTCGTACGTGTTGTTGATGCTTCCACAGATCGTGAAGTACTCCGTTTCGACCTGGGTGAAGATTTCTCAACAGAGACGGCAGTTGTATTCTGCGAATTCTACCGCAATGGTGCGGATTGGAAATTCCAGGCAATCGGTAGTGGTTTTGGCGGCGGTCTTAGCGCATTGTGTAAAAATTATGGGCTGGACGCGCAATAGCATTTTCCGGGCGGGGTCATCACCGATCCTGCCCTTTTTTTAAAAATATAAGAAGGTATAAGCTTAATACAGTACTATATGTCTTATATTTATTGCTCAAACGCTAACCGTCTTTACAGGACGCCGAAGGCGTTTATATTTGATTGATTAAGGATCCCCTCACATATATTTCTCGTTTAAACGCTTGCCGTACTTATAAGGACACCGAAGGCGTTATGATTGCTCCATTTATAAAGGTGGTGTAAGAATGGGTATTACAGTTGTCAAAGGACAAAAGGTTGATTTAACTAAAGGGAATCCTGGGCTTGGTTCTCTTATCGTAGAGATTGGCTGGCAATCGCCATCTTCACTTGAGATTGATACTTCTGCTTTTCTGCTTGGAGCGCAAGGTAAAGTAAGCAAAGATGAGGATTTGATATTTTATAATAATCCGTCTACACCTTATATCAGATATAAGGAAATGCCTGCATCAAACAGCCTCAAGCAATTTGACGTGGAACTAAACAAAGTTCCTTCTGATGTGATGAAACTCGCGTTTACACTTACCATTTATGATGGGGAGAAGCGGGGTCAAAGCTTTAGGCAGGTAAATCAGGCCTATTTTCGGATTCTGAATCAAGTAACAGGTGCGGAGCTTCTCCGATGTGATCTTGAAAATCATTTCTCCGTGGAAACGGCTATTGTGGTAGGAGAATTATATAGATATAACGGTGAATGGAAATTCAGCGCCATTGCTGCTGGCTTTGCTGGTGGTCTACAGGAACTGTGTAGGAACTTTGGGATAGAAGCGAACGATGAACCGGCACCGACACCAGTGCCTAAGCCTGCTGCTCCGCCGCAGCCAGAGCTTAAACGTCAATCAGCGCCGGTAACGGAGCCTAAGATTCAGATTCCACCTCCTCCTGCAGCTGCGCCTTCACCTGTAACACCCCCTCCGGTCAATCTCAACCTGAAGAAGATCGAACTGAAGAAAAAAGGTGATTCGATCAACCTGAAGAAATCAGCTGGTGGTTTGGGCGAATTGCTAATTAACCTCAATTGGAATCAGAAGCAGGGTGGAGGGCTTTTTAATCGTAAAAATGGTGTGGATTTAGATCTTGCTTGTCTATATGAGTTGAAGAATGGCAGTAAGGGAGTAGTTCAAGCGCTGGGCAATGCTTTTGGCTCGTTGAACCAACCTCCTTATGTCATGCTTGATGGAGATGACCGGACAGGCTCTGTAACAACCGGTGAGAATCTGCGGATTAATGGCAGCAAAATTGCTGATATTGAACGGATTCTAATTTTTTCTTTTATTTATAAAGGTGTTACCAATTGGTCAGAAGCTGACGGTGTTGTCACGATTACCCAGAGTGGTGGCCCCGATATTATTGTCAATTTGGACGAGCATAACAACCGCAAAGGCATGTGTGCCATCGCGTTATTTCGAAATGTGAATAACGAGACATTCAGTGTTGAACGGCTGGTCCAATATTACAGTGGTCATCGGGAGATTGATGAGGCTTATGGGTGGGGACTGCGCTGGGTTGCTGGCAGTAAATAGACGATTTTTTCGGAGGCGCAAGTGTAATGGATTGGTTCGCTGAATTTTTTAGGAATATTAGTGAGAACTACGGTCATTTTTTCTCATGGAGCGATGTGGTAGGTACGCTCTCAGATCCGGTTAGCTGGGGGATTATTGGCAGCTTAGTTCTGCTAGAGGGGCTGCTCTCAGCAGATAATGCGCTTGTTCTCGCCGTCATGGTTAAGCATTTACCTAAAGAACAACAGAAGAAGGCGCTCTTTTACGGAATTATAGGAGCTTATGTATTCAGATTTTTAGCTATCGGTCTAGGGACATTTCTTATTAAATTTATGTTGGTTAAGGTTCTTGGTGCAGCCTATCTCTTTTATATCGCTTATAGCGGGTTATTTAAGGGCGGTGGCGATGAGAAGATCGAGAATAAGGGGTCTTCTTTTTGGAAGACGGTTCTCCTTGTTGAATTAATGGATATTGCTTTCAGTATTGATAGTGTTATTGCTGCATTTGGTGTTAGTAACCAGGTTTGGGTGCTCTTTATGGGCGGAATCATAGGCGTTCTGATGATGCGGGGAGTAGCGCAATTATTCTTGAAGCTTATTGATAAAATTCCGGAACTCGAGCGTGCCGCTTTTGCTCTTATTGCCATTATTGCTGGTAAAATGCTCGCGGGCGCTTTTGGGTACGAAATGCCACATGTATTATTCTTTTCAATCATTATTCTTGTATTCGGTGGTACGATCCTTTACAGCGTACTGCGTAAGAAAAAAGAAGCCCATAGAAATGCTTGATTTCAAAGCTGGTTGAACACTGCTGCTTTCAGGTAATCGTATATGTTTATAGCGTAGGCCTTCACTTATATATGAGAGAACCGGATGGGTATAGCTGGTTCTGCCACTCTCTATAGGAGAGGCCTACGCTTGTTTTGCTTGGCTTCGCAAAACTATAAGGGGGAACCATCTTGAGATACTTCGATTACCTGACAAAAGAACAAGAAATAGCCTTATTTTATAATCCGCCGATTTCATTTAACCATAATACTACGAGTAAAGATTTGCTGGCTCATGCTGTTGGAGCTGCCCTTTATATGCCAGCAACTCGTGCTAGTGTTCCCGAAGACATTTTGAAACTTAAAAGTGCAGGACTTGTAACCGTTATTATTGATCTGGAGGATGCGATCGGAGATAACGAGGTTGACTATGCAGAGGAGTCTCTCATTCAGCATCTTATTTTTCTCGCCGCATATGAGGAGAATGAGCCAAGCGGGAGTGATAGTCTTCCGCTTCTCTTCATCCGAGTTCGTAACCCGGAGCAGCTACGGCAGCTGATTTTTCGATTAGGATCTTTGGTTACGATGTTAACAGGGTTTGTTTTCCCTAAGTTTTCGGTCGACAACGGAATCCAATATTTTGAGGCGATAGCCGATTACAATAGAACGCGCAATTACTCAGACCCAGTGCTTTATGGCATGCCAATCCTGGAAAGTGCGCCTATTATTTACCGGGAGAGCCGGGTAGATAGTCTTTTATCTATTCGTAATTTGCTAGGCAACTACCGCGAATATGTGTTGAACGTTAGAATTGGAGCAACAGACTTCTCAAGTTTATTCGGACTGCGCCGTAGTCCAGATATTAGTATTTATGATCTTACCCCTATTCGAGACTGCATATCGGATATTATTAATATTTTTGGTAGAGTGGAAGAAGGGTATGTAATCTCCGGACCCGTATGGGAATATTTTGCGAATAAAGGGCATCGGGTACTCAGACCACAGCTACGGCAGACTCCATTTGAGGACACCTATGGTAAAAACGGCCGCGACATGCGAAATAGTTACATTTCTAGCAGTATGGATGGGCTTATTCGTGAAGTGATTTTAGATAAAGAAAATGGGATCTTGGGCAAGACGATTATACATCCCTCACACCTCAGACCTGTTCAGGCCATGTACACGGTAATGCACGAGGAATATGTTGACGCCTGCAGTATCGTAGAGAGTAACGATGGTAGCCTTGGAGTCTTCAAGAGTCAATATTCTAATAAGATGAATGAGATTAAGCCGCATTTGAACTGGGCAAAACGGATTTTACTACGATCACAAATATACGGGGTGTTACATGAACAACAGCATTTTGTCGGATTATTACCCGAAAACGAATTTACACACGTATAACATAGTCGAGAACCTGCAGGTCACGGTTACCGAAACATCTAATCCCTTTCATTTGCCTGTGGATACTTTATTCTCCATGGCGGCCCGGATTAATAAGA
The DNA here is from genome assembly GCF_924513355.1 of Paenibacillus pseudetheri. NCBI lineage: Bacteria > Bacillati > Bacillota > Bacilli > Caryophanales > Paenibacillaceae > Paenibacillus > Paenibacillus pseudetheri. The sequence continues at coordinate 154,615 of NZ_CAKMAB010000006.1, read as the reverse complement.
AACGCTCCTTTTTGTTCGTCAGCAAGGTACTTGGCAAACATATCCCTGTTAATCCGTACACCTCTCTGTTAAGTGGTGCTGCATTAGCGCTGCTGTTATATCAGGAGATGAACGGTAATTCTGCGGATAATGATAGGATGGAAGATTTATTAGATAAAGCTGTACATGGACTGATGCACCCTGAGTCTGCCAAAGAAGCCTATCAGCATTTATTAGCCGCACGATTAGTTCTTCCTAGGCCTGTTGTCTTTATTGGTTTTGCTGAGACTGCAACTGCACTGGGTCACAGTGTGTACAACATGTTTGCTGATGCAGCATCATATATTCATACTACCCGTGAACATATCATCGATTTGGAGTCCATTGTTAGCTTTGAAGAAGAGCATTCACATGCGGTTGATCATCTGTGTTACGCCTTGAACGCTGAACTGTTATCAGGGACTGAGCCAATTATACTGGTGGATGATGAGATTACAACGGGGAATACAGCAATTAATACGATCCGTGATATTCAGTCCAAATTCCCTCGGGAGGAATACGTAGTCGTCTCTATTTTGGATTGGAGGAGCGGTAACAATCTTCATACCTATAGCGAATTAGAACAGGAACTGGGGATTCGGATTAGGTCCTTGTGTTTGCTTCAAGGAAGTATTGAAGTAAAAGGCACGCCTTTGTTAAATGCTAGGAATGACAAAGATTTGTTACCGTCTTCAGTGGAATCCGAAGTGGTGACCACTTATGTGGTGGACGGTTTAGAACGTCTGCAGGCAACATCCGTAGATTCATATGGTGACATCAACTCGTCTCCTTATGTGAAATACAGCGGACGTTTCGGACTGGAGTCGCTGAATAATGATGGCCTTGATGTAGGTGTAACCCGGATAGCCGCTCAGCTAAGAGAACTACGAGGGGGAGATTCTAAGACTCTAGTGATGGGTGTAGGGGAATTTATGTACCTTCCTATGCGGATAGCGGCTGAGATGGGGGAAGGTATTTCATATCAGTCCTCTACTCGTAGTCCAATCCACCCTGAACGTCGACCAGATTACGGAGTGCATAGTGCTGCCGCATATCCTTCAGCTAGCGATCCGGAAATTACAAACTTTATTTATAATGTGGATCCTGATCAGTATGATGAAATATTCGTGCTGATCGAGCGTGATGTACCGCATGAACGAATGAAACCCATGCTTGATATACTGAAGACACTGGCCCGCCATAAAGTGCATCTAATTGTACTGACTCCTGAAGGAAGAAGTGGAGGCCCCCAGTATGAAGGGAACAAGTAATCATAAAGTCATGGACAAAAAAATAGCAGGACCGGTTCCGCTAGGTAGCTATCCACCGTCAGATGTTACGTTTCTGCTGAAGGATCTTAGTGATGTTTCGCTAGAACTGGCGACGGAAGAAAGGGAGGAAGCTATTCAATCGGGTGTCCATTATTCTGAGATGCTGCCTATTGAATATCAGCCTACCGAGCAGTATATTGACTTGTTTCATGAGACGCTACAGCAATCGGCTAAAAAGGTAGCTTTGGCTGTTGCGATTGTCTCTGAGATGATTGTCGCAAGAAGAGGGCTAGGTTGTGTGCTTGTCTCTTTGGCTAGAGCAGGAACTCCCGTTGGGATATTGATTAAGCGTTATATAGCAGAGAGATATGAAGTGGATTTACCGCATTATAGTATTTCTATTATTCGAGGAAAAGGTATAGATGAGAATGCGATACTCTACATTCTGCAGAAGCATGGACTTGCTGCTGATTTGCAGTTTGTGGATGGGTGGACAGGAAAAGGGGCTATCCGTGGGGTGCTGATTGATTCATGCAACAGCCTCTACCAGAAGTATGGTATTCGCTTAAATGATGATCTTGCCGTTTTGGCTGACCCTGGAAACTGCGCAGGCACATTTGGGACTAGAGAAGATTATCTCATTCCTAGCGCCTGCTTAAACTCTACCGTTTCAGGGCTGATGAGCCGAACGGTGTTACACGCTGATCTTATTGGTCCTGAGGAATTTCATGGTTCAAAGTTTTATAAGGAGTGGCTGGATGCGGACGAATCCAATGTATTTATTGATACGATTTGCCCGTATTTTCCTTCCGTAGTAGCAGAAGCAAAGAATATTGCTGAACAGATGCTGGAGCATCCGCCAGAAATTACTTGGCAGGGGCTTCGTGATATTCAGAGTATTCAGGAGACTTTCGGTATAGATAACATTAATCTGATAAAGCCGGGAGTCGGCGAAACAACCCGCGTATTACTGCGCAGAGTACCTTGGAAAATTCTTGTCGATACTATGGATAATCCGAATCTAAAGCATATTCTTCTCTTAGCGAAGGACCGGGGCGTTCCTGTTGAGATCTTTCCTGGAATGACGTACTCCTGTTGCGGAATAATTAAACCGCTGAAAGGGGAGACAGAATGATATATGCTAGTGATCTGGACCGTACTTTGATCTATTCATTAGGTGCAATTGGTGTTCCTGAGAATACTCCGGGTCTAATTCCGGCGGAAATCATAGAGGAAAAGACAAGATCCTATATTTCGCAGCAAGCATTGAATCAGCTGATAGATTTGAATACACGGATTATTTTCATTCCGGTTACTACGCGTACGATACAACAATACAAGCGTATCAATCTGTTTCAAGAAACGGTCATACCTGACTATGCGGTTACAAGCAATGGGGGAAATATCCTAATCGGTGGTGTTGTCGATAAGGAATGGAGAGAATCAATCAGTAGATTGGTAGCTCGTTACTCTGCTGGGGCCGAAGAGGTTAGATCATATATCAAGGCTGTTGTACGAGAGGATTGGATCATTAGTGAGAATTATTGTGATGATCTATTCTATTCCTTCATGGTTTATCGGGATCAGTTACCTTTAGATGAAATCACTAATCTGTCAGATCGGCTCTATAATCTCGGCTGGAGAGTTTCTTTACAAGGCCGGAAGTTGTACGCTGTGCCGGCTGCCGTGAACAAAAGCGACGCTATACTTCATTTGCGGCGCACCGTCCGCTCTGAACCTATGGTGGCATCTGGGGATTCATTGCTAGATAAGAGTCTGCTTGAGAGTGCCGACTATGCTATTGCCCCTTGCCATGGTGAAATATTTGCAGAGCAACAGAGTGGTCTTGTAAAATCAAGATATCCATTTACGAAAGAATCAGGTGTATTTGCTGGAGATGAGATTTTGCAGTATGTAAATATGATCTATAATAATCTAACTGCATTGGGAGTGGGGCCACTATGAAAAAGGTAAATATTTATTTCAACCGTTGGTTTTCCGTGGCTTACCATTATATGAATCTCCTCCGCAATAACGAGGATGGTATACCGGTTCAAATCTTTGCAACACATCCTGATATCCGCCATATGTCGCTACAAGGTGCTGACTTTGCTGAAACCGAGCCGGCGCTGAAGGGAATAGAATATGTTCAGTTTTGCGTTGATTTCTGTCGGCGTAATGAGATCGATGTTTTTATTCCACGGTTGCATATGCTTGATATTGCTCTCCATGTGGCAATGTTTGATGCGATTGGTACAAAGGTTCTGGTATGTAGAGATCTTGATCTGCTGGAGTCCATTATGGACAAAGGTAAATTTTACGAGAATGTTAGTGAGCAGGGCATCATGAGTATCCCGGATTATCATGTAATTAGTACAGCGGAGCAGTTTAAAGACGCATACGAGGACCTTGTTGCTAAGGGACATCGTGTTTGCTTTAAGCCTACTGAAACAGAAGGCGGGTTAGGCTTCCGTATTATCGACAATACCCGCGATCCTCTTCAAGAGCTTTTTGGGTATGTAACTCCATTGATTACGTTTGATGATGCCTATCGTATTCTTGCAAGCAAAGAGACCTTCCCTGATTTGATGGTGATGGAATTACTGGAGGGTTACGAGTATAGTATAGATTGTCTGGCAGATGAGAACGGTAAGCTGTTAGTAGCTGTGCCACGTCGAAAAGTGGGCGGTCGTCTGCGATTGATGGAGCATATTCCTGAACTGGAGGAGATTGCAGCTAGAGTTGCAGAAGTTTACAAGATCCCCTTCAATTTCAATATTCAAATGAAATACAATGGAGATATTCCAAAGTTGTTGGAAATTAACCCACGAATGTCCGGTGGACTGCATATGTCATGTCTGTCAGGGATTAACTTTCCTTATTTAGCCGTCAAAAGCGCACTCGGTGGTGAGGTTCAGCCTATGAATTTTGAAGGAGATGTACTGGCCAGCCATCTGGAGCAACCGATGATTATGAAAATAAACGGCCAATCTGTCATTCCGGATGCCGTGAATTGAGCGTTCATAAAGTCGCTCACAAGAGGTGAGAACAATTCAGTTTAAATCGAAAGTATTGCTTTACGCCGGTATCGGCTACGTTGTCGCTGTATTAACGAGCTCTTTTCTGCCCGAATTCATCTCTCTGCTGCTGCCTTTAGCGGGTGCGGGGATAGGTGCTCTGGTTACGAGAAGTCCAAGAACCAATCTCCCGGCGGAGGTGTTGCCAGCGGGCCCTGTGACGGCACCTATTGCTGAGCCGTCCGCTGTGAGTGCTCCACAATTAAGTAACACGACAAATGATACTACATCAAGTAATCACGGCTTCGACGGTAGAACTGAAGGCGCTGTGAAGATTGGACCGGAGTTCGCTCCGGTTGTAGAGTATCTTAGCATTCTGGAAGATATGATTATCTCAGAAGGGCAGAAGGATACGCTGGACAATGAAATCGTCGAGAAATCACTGGCACTCTTCGCAAGGCTTCAACGTGTAATTCCACTGCTGCAGGAGCTGAATAATGGCGAGATTAATCATACCGTCCGCAGATTGATTCTGAAGGATTTAAATGGTGTAATTAACCCGTTCTTACGCCTAGGCGGTGAAGCAAAGACGAAGAATCGGAGAATGCTGCTGAACGGTCTAAGAGATGTCGATTCCAAAATATCAGATATCGCGTCCACGATCGAACATAAAGACCTGATGGAACTTCAGACGAAGGCGGAACTGATTCATCAGCGGTATAGCAGTTCCGAACTATAGGAGGGAATCCCATGTCCACGCAGTTGATCCAATTAAAAAAAGAAGATGAACAAAAGGTAGTCGAGGAAGCGGCGCAATTAATTGAGAAGGTATCCCAAACGGATACTGTTACACTGGATTCCCTGATGGATGATATCGGTAAGCTCGGGGTTAAGACGCAGGAAAAAGCAGGACAAACCTTGAAGCTACTGGATCGCCCAGTGAATGACTTGATGTCAGGCAAACGCGTTGAAGTGCCTAACATGATTATGAAGCTGCGGAATGAGTGTGAGAATCTACAGCAGAGTAAGAATGTGAGCTTCTTTGGCAAGATGCTGCGCAAGAGTCCGATGAAGAACTATGTGTACAAATATCAGTCGGTCCGCACGAACATTGATGCCATTGTTACAGGGCTTCGCGATGGTAGAGATACCCTCGAAGAGAGCATTGTGAATATGCGTCAGCTGAAACGTACTTCCATGGAAGAGATCTATAACCTACAGACCAAAATTGCTTTCGGTACTAAGTTGAAAGAGTTGTTCGAGGTAGAGATCGCGAAGCCTGAGAATGAGTACCGTAAAGCTTATCTGGAGCGCGGCTTGCGTAAAGTGATGGTTCGAATTCAGTCGATGACAGAAATGATTCTGCTGTACAATCAAGCGATTGCTGCTACAGACATCATTAATGACAATAATGACAAGCTGATTGATTCCGTGAATAACGCTATTGATAAGACCTCTAATCTAATTACAGTGTCGGCAATGATTGCGATGTCGTTAGCGGATCAGGAGAATGTTATCAACGCTGTAGAAGCGACGAATAAGACGATTGAAGATCAATTCAAAGAAAATGCACGTCTGCTGCGTACCACTACGGAGAAAACAACCGAGTTGCTATCTAAGCCTTCTATGTCTATGGAAGCTGTGAATCAAGCGATAGGCGATCTGCTTAGTGCATTAGACACTTCAGAACAGTCCAACCGTCGTATTATTGAGAGCTGCCAGGATTATACGTCTAAAATGACAGCAATCAATACTCAGCTAGGCAATCGTTTAGGGCTAAATGAGGCGGACAAGCCTGCACTGAAGCAAGGAGAGGCTGAGAGTCAACTGAGCAGTTTCTTGAACTAAATTATTTCTGATAATAATAGAAATACAGAGAATAGATCGCGGAGCCTGTTGAATTCATTCAACAGGCTTTTTTTAAACGCCAATACTCAATCATAAAGCCCTATCTTCACACATAAGTTGTCACAAGAATACATGTGGAGGAAGTGAGGATAGGCATATGATCTTAGGGTGCTTGATACTCGTGCTTATCATCGTAGCCAGCAGTGAAAGAGCAGAAGCGATTGCAAAAATGAATGAGGATACTTAGGATTTTTACCATGATTTGGTTCAAGTAATTTCTAGCTGGTTATTGGGTATAATAACGCAAGATTGCACGATTAGCCCATTACTAGCTGGAAAACCCAAATTCCTAAGGAGGTCACATGGAGAACGAGGCGCTGCTACAGGTTGAACAATTAGCACTTAAGAAACAGAAGATCTATCGGCAAAGTATATTGCGCTATATTGCCAGAGCCATGCTGGCCAGCATGTTTATAGGGTTCGGTGTAATTGTAGCGTTCAAGACAGGCAACTACTTCTATATGGTGCATTCACCATTTGCGTATCCAATGGCTGCGATTACTTTTGGAGCAGCAATCATCCTAATCTCATACGGTGGGGGGGACTTATTTACCGGAGATACTTTCTATTACACGTACACGGCTTTGAGACGAAAAATGAAATGGTCCGAGGTTGTACGCATGTGGGTCATGAGTTATATCGGTAACATTCTTGGTGCTGCTGCATTTGCGCTGTTGATTTTTTTAACAGGATTGTTTTACAGCTCTGATGTAAATGGTTTTTTACTATATGTGGTTGAGCATAAGATGGAGGCTCCGGCAGGCCAGCTTTTTTTCCGTGCTATCCTCTGTAACTGGCTCGTCTGTATGGCTTTTTTCATACCGATGAATATCAAAGGCGATGGGGCTAAGATGTTCGCAATGGTCTTATTCGTATTCTGTTTTTTCATCTCCGGTTATGAGCATAGTATTGCCAATATGTGTACCTTTGCGATTGCACTGGTTCTTGACCATCCAGGGACGGTTTCGTGGGGCGGTGTGGTACATAACCTTGTGCCCGTTACAATCGGTAATCTAATTGGCGGTGGGGTTCTGATGGGGGTTATGTATTATTATGTGAACAAACCTTTTCTGGATGATCCGAAACATTAAGAAGAAATAATGTGAATCCGCAACTTCGCTCTTTAAAAGAGCGGAGTTTTTTGTGCTGCTAGAAATTTATTCGCATTGGGATATTTTGATTTTTTAGGGTTCAAAAGGATTAGAGGGAAAGAAGTAGAATACATATTAGTATTACAAAATTGAAGATTCATACAGAATGGGGTAAGGCTTTGGAAAAGACAACAGGGGTACTGACGGATGAGACTATCATTAAGGCTTCCAATCAGCATTGCATGGATCAAGGAATAGACCCTGAGCAGCCTCCTATTTTTCCAAAATGTTATGCTGCAGATGAACTGGGGTCACAACTCCATGTATATAGTGAAGTGATTGAGGTTATTGATTTTTTTGTGACTAAGTTTCTTTCTTCAGTGAAAGGTAATCCGATCCTTGTTACGATATCGGATGATGCAGGTTATCTATTGGCGTTCAAAGGGGATCCGACAATTATTGATCTCGTTGGGCAGGTTGGCATCAAAGAAGGTGTGCAACTAAATAAAGAAGTGGGTACAAATTCAATTGCGTTGTGTCTCGAATACCAGCGGCCTTTTCAGTTGAAGGGACAAGACCATTATCATCAAATTCTTCATCGTTTAGTGTGCTGCACGGCTCCTTTTTATAAAGAGGATGGGCTTGAAATATTGGGGACGATATCATTTATGGCGGATATAGATGTAGCGCATCCCCACTTATTGCCTTTGCTCTGTACCATGGCTGACTCCATCGAACGCGAGATTTTGCTGCGTAGAGGGAATGCTGAGCTTCAGCTTTTAAATCGAATCCTATTGGATACCAATTACTTAGGTGTTATTATAACGGATGAACTCGGAATGATCGTCAATATAAATGAGAACTGCTTAACTATGCTTCATTTGGATGGTGAACATCAAGAATCTGTTATCGGTGCCAGTGTCTTCGGAATTCGGAATGTGGGCTCTTATTTTCAGCATGCCATTCTTCAGCAAGAGGCTTGTGCTGGGCTGGAAGTGATTCAGGAGAGTAATGGTTTATTTGAGCATTATATGCTGGATGTACTTCCGGTTTACGATTCGAATGCATGCTTGGCTCGAGTGATTGGGAGTCTTCGTAATATCACAGAGATGAAAAAAACGGAAGAAGTGCTGCGCAATACAGAGAAGCTAGTGGTCGCTGGACAACTGGCCATGAGTATCGCACATGAGATTCGAAATCCGCTGACTACAGTCAAGGGAATGCTTCAACTGGCCAATAAAGATTCGCAGCTGCTACATTACGATCTTATTATGTCAGAAGTAGAAAGAATGAACCTCATTGTGAGCGAGTTCCTCATACTAGGCAAACCGCAGGCCGCGCATTACAGGGTAGAACAATGTAGCGGGATTCTGCAGGAAGTGCTCAGCATCTTTGCGATTCAAGTGGAGATGAATAATATATTATTGAACACGCAAATCCATTTTGATGCGAATATCGTGTGTGATCGCAATCAGATTAAGCAGGTTTTCCTAAACATCCTAAGAAACTCGATGGAAGCCTTGCCCTTTGGCGGAAGCATTACAGTTGCCCTAGATGTGGAGAATGGCTTCCAGACGATTACCTTCACAGATAACGGAGAGGGTATGAACCAGGAAGTACTGGATAAATTAGGTGAGCCTTTTCACACGACCAGAGGTGACGGTAATGGACTGGGAATCATGATTGTTAAAAAAATAGTGTCTGCACATAGAGGACGCGTGACCATAGCAAGTGAAGAGGGCGTAGGTACAGCCGTTACGATTTATCTGCCAATAAAATAAAGGGCTTGTCTCGGCTATTTTTTCGTCATGCAAGCAGTAATTCATAATAAAAGACTCTTCCGCTCAAGCAGGCTGGAAGAGTCTTTTGTTTGAAAATAGTCTACCACTTGGATCCGCCTGATGAATTTCGGCCGGACTTCCCTCCGCCGCCCCAAGAAGAGCCACCGGAGGATCTGCCACCGCTGCCGCCTCCACCCCAGGAAGAGCCACCGGAGGAGCGTCCTCCACCGAATCCGCCTGATGAAGGTGGGCCAGAGGACATTCGTTTGCGAGCCTGCGCTCGACGTTGCTGTTCTCTCATCATAGCTAATTGAGCTAGTCGTTCTTCTTCTTCCTTCTGACGAACGAGTCGGTTTGCTTCATTCACAAAGGAAGTGATTTGTGAATCATAAGAACGGCCAAGGGATTCCAGTTCCTCAAGATTATAAGGCCGGGATGCCAGGCGATGATCCAGTGCACTGTATTCCGGCAGTAAGGATAGCTCGAAGCGAATTCTAGAAGATAACCCTCTGCTATGCAGCATTCGCTGGGTCGTTTCCACCCGGCTTTGCCCTTCGGAAAAGAGGCGAGTGACCTTATCTAGTCTTTCATGAAGTGCATTTAGACTTTCTGAGATACCATCGAACTGCCTTGCAGCTTCATCTTGGAGGGACAGCAACTGTTCTAGCGCATTGTGGGCCTTATCATATTCGCCGCGCTCATCACTGGTCCAATTCTCAATCTGCGCCACTTCACTAGCACCTTCCCGAAGGCGTGTGCTCCACTCTGTAAGGATATTCTCCACAGTTAACACATGTTGTTCTTCAAAATACATACGTGCTTCGGTAATCCGGCTTTGCAGTCCGTCACGCCGCTGTTTTAATTGGCTCCATTCGGTGCGGAATGTCTCTAAATCTCTGCGGTTGTTCTGCCGAAGGAGTGCTTGTTGTTCTGTCATAGCAACAGCCTCATCTAGGAGAAGGTCAAGAGTGGCCCCAATCTTGCGCACCTCATCCATATCTCCAACACGCAGCGGCGCTTCAAGCGTTAGCGATTCTGCACGGGCTTGTTCCAGACGGTCAAATGGTTTTACCTTCATGTTGTGGAGTGAATTCTGCTCGATGATGTTTGTGATTTTCGCACGTGCTGCAGCTAATACTGTAGGGAACTGGTTTAGTTTATCATCGTAGAGATCGACATCCTTCAGGTCTTGTTCAATCTTTTCTTGGCGATCTTGTGCATCCTCGGTAATTTCTTGTGCAGCAATAGGGTCAAAAAGCTCCAATTGATCTGCCTTAGAGGTCTCCTCGGCAAGCTCCTTAAGCTCTTCTACAATTTCTTGGAGTGCATAGCCAGTTTCTTTAACTGCACCTTGTAGCTGTTCTTCAAGCTCTGGCGTATCCTCTTTCAGTTCTGTAATACGCTGTTTAACATTGCGATCTGCTTCCCTGATGACAGCGATGTTCTTTTCTTCCTCCTCAAGCGCTGCGCGGAAGGAGGCCTCTGTCTGCTGTAATTGTTCCACGGCCGCCTTAAGGGCAGTCAAACGATAGAAGGGTGGCTGTACACCGTTCCCATCACTTTGAAAAGAAGAGATTTCAACGAGCTTTGCAGACAGTCGTTTTGAAATGCCTTCTACCAGCACCTCGGTTTTCCCCTGAACGATCCCCTGAAATGGCTTTAATGACTCCAGTGCCCGATTCGCTTGGACTAGCAAATTAGATAACTGCTCCTGTTGCTCGCTTAGTTGTTTGCGTCGGCGCAGGCCTGTGATCACTATGAATAGTACAAGTAGTATTAGTACGATTCCGATGAGAATGGCGGCAATCGTAAACATGGAGCTACTGGAGCGGCTTCCGGTACTGACTGAGGTAACTGGATTGCCGGATGTTCCTTTCCCTGTACTACTGTCCGTACTGCCAACTGCGCTGCCACTACCTGCACTTCCTCCAGCATTTCCGGTACTCTCCCCGATGGAATGGACCGCTTTAATTAAAGCCTTTGTCCCTCCAGCGAAGTCTCCTTCTTTGGCATAAGGGATGAAATAAGTATCAAGCAGCGCTGTAATGGCAGCACTTCCTGATTTCCCTCCCTGATTTTGAGACCAGGCATTTAACGAGGTTTGAAAGCCAGGATTGTTAAAATTAAGTTCAATGGACTGATCGCCAGCGGAGATCAGCAAGAGAATATCGCGTGTGGACAGTCCCCATGAGGCGTAAGTATCCTCGGCGTATTTATCGGCCGGAGTGCCGTTTAAGGAATCTACGGTGAGTACATGCATAGTAACGAGATCTCCAGTGGCAGCAGCAGAAATGGACGTCGCTTCTGCGGAACTAAACATTCCAGCTTTATCGGTTACTAATCCCTGTTGAGCAGGGATTTCGGCGGCATATGCACCGGGTATCCATAACACGCTGATCAATAAGAATAAAGCTATATACTTTTTCAAGCTGACACGCTCCAATCTGAAGGACTTTGTATTCAATATATTATGCTGATAATTATACTATATCATTAAACCTCACGTGACCCGGAGTTCTCCTATTCTTACATTGCCCCGAATCATACCAGCAAAAAAAGCCGCATTCCTGAAAAGGAATGCGGCGAATATGCAGAAGGTTATCTTGTCGGCAGACAGAGAATGTATTGCAATCTGGATTTAATTTCTTTTTGCCATTTTAAATCTCCGACTTTAACGGCAAGATTGAGCAGATCCAGATAATCGTCAACCTGTAGTGTTGTTCGGGTAGAGGTAACGTTCATGGGTGATCAGTCTCCTTTTAACTTAAATATAGTAAAGTGAAATCAATAACTTATTTAATAATGATAATCATTATCAACTTGTATCATTATTGCTATTATCCACATTTTCCATCTAAAAAGCAATATAAAAATGTAGCCTCCCTAATTTTATATAATTTGCAAAGGGAAGGGGTATCGATGGGATTTGCGTATATTGTGTGACGAGGACGGAAATAGCAGGGGTATTGACATATTTTGTCGAATATAATTAAGGATATTACTGTAAATTCAGTAAAAAGGGGGAATGAACGATGAAGCAGTGCAAACTGTTGCTTCTGATTAGCATTCTGTATATGCTCTTACCTCCTACTGCCATTCACGCCGAAAGAAAGGAGATCGAATACCAAGTAGAGCTGGAATATCCACCTTATAAATATGTTAAAGATGGGTACATAACAGGTTTTGATATGGAATTGAGTAGTATGATCTTTGAGAAGCAGGATTACGACGTCCATTACAGTACAGGGAAGTGGCCTGATGTGTATAGTCGGCTCATTCAGGGAGATATCGAAACTGCGGGTCTAATGGCAATAACCGAAAGACGAAAACAAGAGTTGTTATTTTCAGAACCTGTTTTCAAAAGCTATATTTCCATCTACGCAAGGCGAGGGCTTAAGGGTGAGATCGATTTAAACACGTTGCAAAAGTATAAGATAGGTCTAGGAAACGGGCAGTATTCTGAAACAGTACTGAACGGGAAGCTGGGAATTAATGATTACGTAGAATATGCAACGATTCCTGAAGCCTTGAAGGCTTTAGATAAAGGGGAGATCGACCTTCTATTTGAGAATCAGGAGGTGGTCGATTATCTGCTCGTTGAACAAGAGAAGACGGATAGTATTATAAAGGAAATCGGCGATCTTTACCCCAGGGATGTAGCTTTTGCAATCAATAAGTTCACCCCGGAGTTAGTTTCTTATATCAACGAAAGATTGGAAGAATTGCAGGATTCGGGTGCTTTTGAAGAATTGTATCAGAACTATTTCTTTGCTCATTCTGATTATTATAAAGGCATGATCCACAAGAGATTGGTATACGGAGCAATCGTTCTATTCTGTCTTCTTATTCTTAGTTTAATTCTGCTGAAATTGTATAATAACCGTTTACGGCGTGCTGCTTATTCGGAGCATCAATTTTTTGAGGATGTTATAGAGCATAGTGGTATGGTGGTTTGGGCGGTGCAGGCAGATAAAAAGGTAGTGCGGTTTAACAAGTTCGCTGAGCGGATGACGGGTTTAAGTGAAAAAGAGGTACTGGGAGTTAATATTGAGGATATTGATGGACTGAAAGGTAGTACGGCTGCTATCCGGGATCTTCTGATGCGAGCGTTACGACTCGAGTATGTTAGCAATGTAGAACTTAAGCTCCCAGACCATTCACCTGAAGCGCGATATTTCTCATTTCGGACAGCATTATTAAAAGGACTCGATAAGCAGGCAACCGATATCTTTGTACTTGTAGGTGTGGATATCGATGATCGTAAACAGAATGAGCTGAGGCTACAGCTAAGTTATAGGGAATTGGAAGCTACTTACGAAGAGTTGTCAGCGACTGAAGTTGATCTGCAGGAACAATTTAATAAGCTCCAAATCAGTGAACGGCGTTTCCGGCTCACCACAGAAGGCTCTGGTGCATATATGTGGGAGTTTGATTTGGAGGCGAGACGTTTTAATTTATCCGATCGATGGTATGAACTCATGGGCTACAGGAAGGATGAAATCAACTCATTTGAAGATGGAGCGTTTAGTATTGTTCATCCTGATGACATTGCTTCAACCCGTAAGCTTAAACATGATCACCTGGAGGGTGTTACACCTATTTTCGAAACGGAGTTCCGCATGATTACCAAAGATAATCAAATCGTGTGGTTTCAAGTTAGGGGTAAGGCTACCGTTAATCCAAAGGATGAAGTTCTGTTGTTCATGGGCTCCTTGATTGATATCAGCGAGCGGAAGCAAGCGGAGCTTAAACTGAGCAACAGCTACCAAGAACTTGGGGCGACCTATGAGCAGCTCGCGACTACTCAACAGGAGTTTCTAGTACAATATAATATGCTTCTAGACAACCAGAAACATATGCATCGTCTGGCTTATGTGGATGCGCTTAGTAACTTACCTAACCGTTTATGTCTGCTGGAGACCATGGAGAAGTATCTAAAGCATCCGGGAGGGAAATTTGCACTACTGTTTCTAGATTCAGATAATTTCAAATACATCAACGATACCTTGGGTCATAAATCCGGGGATGTACTCATTCGGAAGGCTAGTGAGAGATTGCAGTCGCTGATGCATGAAGGGGATATGCTCTCACGGCTAGGTGGAGATGAATTTGTTATTTTTATTAAGGATACTGAGGACCGTGAGGCTGTATTGAATCTGGCAGAGCGTATAATGAGAGCGTTCAGGCAGTCCTTTTTGATCGACGAGAGCAATCTGTACGTCTCGTTAAGCATAGGGATTTCCTTTTATCCAGAGGATGGAGAGACGGCCGAACAAATTTTGAGTAATGCGGACGTGGCGATGTACCGTGCTAAAGAGGACGGCAAGGGAACTTATGTAGTCTATGACAAATCGATGCATACAGCGTTTAATGAACGGATGAATATAGAGAAGCATTTGCGCAGTGCTATGAACAACAATGAATTTGAACTGTACTATCAGCCGCAGATGGATATCGAGTCCGGATTCATCTCAGGTTTTGAGGCATTAATTCGTTGGAACAGCCCCTCGCTTGGTTCTGTATCTCCACTTTCTTTTATAAAAATTGCTGAGGATTCCAGACTGATCATCGATATTGGTGAATGGGTGCTTCGCGAATCTTGCATCTTTATGAAAGGTATTCAAGATCTTACAGGTGTTCCTTATAAAATATCGGTCAACATTTCGATTATTCAGCTATTTCAGAACGACTTTATCGAGATGGTACAGGATAGTCTGGCAGTAAGTGGCCTAAATCCAAGCTGTCTTGAGCTGGAAATCACGGAGTCTATTTTTATGAAATCATTTGAGAGTATTCTGGGTAAGCTGCAGTTTCTTAAATCTAAGGGCATTAGTATCGCCTTGGATGATTTCGGAACGGGTTACTCATCACTTAGCTATTTGCAGCAATTGCCGATTTCAACGCTCAAGATGGATAAAACTTTTATTGATTCACTCTCAGAAAAAGCTAACAGCCAGTCTTTTGTGCAGTCCATTATACAGTTGGGGCATAATATGGGACTAAAAGTTGTAGCAGAGGGTGTAGAAGAGGTTATTCAGATGGATTTGCTCAAGCAATTAGGCTGCGACAAGGTTCAAGGCTACCTAATTAGCAGACCTGTGCCAAAGCAGGCAGTCGTAGAGCTTTTGGAAACACAGAGGCGCTATGGGATATAGCAGTCAGATTCAAACAGATGAACACAAACAAGCCCGTGAAAAGATCCGTGGGCTTATTTGTTATGTCTTTAGCTGATTACGATTTTGTTCTTCCCGGTGTTCTTAGCCTCGTAAAGTGCATCGTCTGCTTTCTGAAATGTAGAGTTTTTGGAATCTGTATCTATAAAATCGTGCATACCGATACTGACGGTTACGCTTTTACCGTTCATTTCCGCAAAAGGGGTATCGGAAATGGACGTTAGAATATGCTTCATAATCTCATGAGAATGATCAAGGTTTTTAGAAGTCAGAATGACGACAAATTCTTCTCCCCCAAAGCGAGCCGCGAAATCATCAGGTCCGACATGCTCGAGGAGGATCGCTGCAACCTTTTGCAATACGATATCTCCAACGGAGTGCCCATAGGAATCATTTACTTTTTTGAAGTTGTCGATGTCCATAACAGCTAGCTGCATCGGAAATGGATTACTCTGCTGATGATCGATCAGCCATCCTAAGTATTCATAAAACGTCTTATGATTATAAAGATCCGTCAGCGGATCGATCTTGGATAGCCGATCCATGATTATATTCTGAATGCGTAATTCCTGTTCTGACTTTACGGAGTTCTCCAGCGATCGCATCAAATCACGCCCACGACCGATGACTGCAAAACCTGCTAAAGCAGTAGCAGCAAAAATAAGAACAATAATGATAGTTTGGGTGATGGGTACGTACCCGTGATTAGATGCGTTGATGAATAAAATGATCGTGTACAGTAGACAAACAGCAGAAGAGGCTATCATATAACTAGACTTCATATAGATCATGGATACAAGCAGCGGGAGCAGCATAATTAATGACGTGACATACAGCTCTTCATTGAGATTGATGATAATCAGAAGCGCAAATAAATGACTCGCAACTGTAATCGCTAGCTCGGACCATAGGGGTTTCCATCTATAGATAAATTCCAGAATAATGATCAAAATCAATATGATGGAGTCAGGAATCAGCGACTGGGCAATAAACTCTCCCATGGTTAGGGTATCCGAATGTTGGCCCCATAAGCACTGAGAAACAAACATATGAATACTTAAATCCACAATCAGAATGATCCAGAATGCATTAAGCAGCACGCGATTCCAATGGGTCTGACGAGGAGTTTGAAATGTAGTATGCATAATGTGTTCCTCTTTTCCAGTGGCAATATGCTTATATATTCGACAATAATTACGAATTCCCTCTCGACCAATTATCTCCAGATACATTCGTATATTTCGGTAACATTTGGGTGAACGAGGTCGGCACTGTGAAGCTTCGACTCGATGATATCGCGTCGAGAGTCGATGAGGTAGGCAGCGCCGTGACGGAAACCATCGATGCTGCCGCGAAGCAGGGCAAGCTGATTGTTGAAGTGACGACGGAGCTGAGTGGGCATTGGCTATCGTGAATGAGACGATTGCCAATGTGGATCTTACGCTGGAACGGGTGACACGCCAGCGGAGCCAGATCGGGCAGCTGAACGAAGTCAGCGCTAGTCTGTTAGCGGAGTCGCAATCCTTGCAGCAATCGGTTACCAGCATTGCGGGTCGGGAAGAAATCGAGATGAGCCAATACGCAGCCCGGCTTCAAGAAATGCAGAGTCTCTTGGAGAATATTTCAGTGAAGGAAGAGCTGTTCTCCCCGGATACTGAAGTTCATCAAGGCGTTTTGACCTCATACATTAAAAAAATTCCGGATGTACAAGCCATTTGGTCCAATCGGACGGATGGAACCTTTATCTATTCGGAACCAGCGGCTGGCCTCTTGAATGCTAAGCGACGTGATTGGTGGAATGGGGCCATAAATGAAGGTGAATATGTCTCGAGGCCTTATGTATCAGCGATTACGTTCTTGTGTTACATTATCCAGAGCGATTAAGAATCGTCAGGGAGATGTCGTTGGTGTAGTTGGTATTGATTTGGCGGTATAATAAAACCAGAAAAGCAAGCCCTGCTATATTAGGGGCTTGCTTTTTGTTATTTTAAGTAGTGCTGATCTGCAACTTTTTCCACGTCGCCTGCCAGTTCTTTTTAATAATGCGTTGTTCATAAATAGGGAGTAAGCTCGGGTTTTCAGTGAAATGTGGGGTAGGTCGTAATAATACATGAATAACATCGGATATTCCGTGTGGAGCGACTAGGATGATTTTACCTGATGGATCTAGGGAGAGTCCAAGCGCTGTGGCGGTTTCCGGAAACTTGGATATCGCATCAACAGCTGATGTATAAGGTGGAAGTTGATTGACGGTATGCATTCTTGCTTCATTTTTAACAGACCAGGGAACATTGGGGTTTAAATCTCTTAGTTTCGCCTCCCAATCCTTCTCCACCTCCTCTTGAAGATTGCTGTCGTCATAATAAATAACATCAACATCTGGCAAAGGTGTCCGTTCTTCGAAGCCATGAAGGGTGTCCCAAATTTTTGCACGCACAAAGCCAGCGCAAACCCACCAGTCAGGTAACTGCAGCGATCTAGCATTTTCTAATATATCCATCATCCAGGGATCATTTTGTACAAGCTGAATAATATCTACCTCATGTTCTATCTTCTGCAACCCGCTCACCTCCGCATATTTGTGTTTCCAATCTGTTCATATCATACAACAAGAGTTTCAATAGAGGTATTAAAGGACAGGCTGAATGGACAGAGGCATGAACTATCTTTATAATAAATCGACATCTAGTCCTTTGGAGGCGGAGACCGTGCAATATACGTTTACGATATTACTGCAATTATTCGAAAGAGCTGCACTACTGCTGATGTGTCTGTTCGTGCTGACTCGTCTGCCGCGGTTTAAAGAGATTTTTCAAAAAGGAACCTATGCCCCGCAGGAGCTTGCGATAGCGACGATGATCTTCAGTTTATTCGCCATCTTTGGTACCTATAGCGGGATTAATGTGGAAGGTTCGCTTGTGAATGTGCGAATTATCGCCATCGTGTCCGGTGGGATTTTGTTCGGGCCATGGGTTGGACTCATAACTGGCATCATCTCAGGGGTTCATCGTTTTCTAATTGATATCGGAGGGGTAACCTCTCTTCCTTGTCTGATTACGAGTATTACCGCAGGGATTGTGTCAGGGGTAATATACCGCCGCACTTCTGGTGAACGTCGCTGGAAGGCCGGTATTTTGGCCGGGATGGCCTGTGAAGCCCTGACGATGCTGCTCATTCTGGTGATGGCGCAGCCGTCGTCGCTGGGTGTGGATATCGTGTCCAAAATTGCTTTTCCGATGATTATGAGCCAGATTAGCGTCGGTCTGATTGTCATGCTAGTGCAGAGTGTGGAAGGTGAAAAGGAACGGATTG
This sequence comes from Paenibacillus pseudetheri, assembly GCF_924513355.1. Classification (NCBI taxonomy): domain Bacteria; kingdom Bacillati; phylum Bacillota; class Bacilli; order Caryophanales; family Paenibacillaceae; genus Paenibacillus; species Paenibacillus pseudetheri. The sequence continues at coordinate 136,044 of NZ_CAKMAB010000006.1, read as the reverse complement.
CGGCGAAGCAGTCCAAGCTGGCACTGGATATTGCCAATAAGACCTTGCCATATTTTCGCAATATTAATCCCGAGTCGCTTCGTACCATCTGCCAAATTATCAAAGAAGATATCGGTGCAGACGCTGTAGCTATTTCGGATACCAGACTCATTCTCGCTTACGTTGGTGTTGGGGAAGAGGACTATACTACGACCAATGAAATTATAAGTGAAGAAACTAAAGTGACGTTGTCCAGTGGTGAAATTACGATCCGTAATGACGATAGTGATTATGTGAATCCAGAGATTAAATCGCTGATTATTATTCCATTGAAGGAAAAAGGCGAAGTGACGGGAGCGCTCAAAATCTATTACACCAGAGCCCACAAGATCACTTATTCTCTACAAGCTATGGCTGTAGGTTTGTCGCAAATGATCTCTACACTAATGGAAGTATCGCGGGTTGAGGGCATTAAAGAAATGGCGAACAAAGCGGAGCTAAAGGCGCTGCAGACAAGCATAAACCCACACTTTCTGTTCAATGCGCTGAACGCGATTGCATCCTCGATTCGGATTAACCCCGATAAGGCGCGCGAGCTGATCGTGAATCTGTCCGGTTATATGAGGTACAATCTGGAGCTGACGGATGAATTCATTGATATTAAGCGCGAGCTGCAACAGGTTCAACAATACGTAGAGATTGAAAAAGCGCGCTTCGGAAGCCGGCTTAATGTCCTCTATGATATTGATGAGGTTCAGGTTCGGATTCCGAGTCTGATCATTCAGCCGCTTGTAGAGAATGCGATCATACATGGCATACTGAAGGTGCGAGGGACGGGAACCGTAACGATTTCTGTAAAAGATCAAGGCGATAATGTGCGAGTTGGCATTCGGGATACCGGAGCTGGCATCAGCGAAGAAACCATAGAGAAGGTCTATGCTGGTAATATGCCGGAGAATAAGATCGGACTGTTTAATGTACATCAACGGGTCAAGCTCATCTATGGAACTGGTCTTACGATTCAGAGGCTCGATAAAGGGACGAACATTTATTTTGATGTCAAAAAGGAGGGCCTATGAGAGCAATTATCGTGGAGGATGAAGAGCTGGCAAGACAGGAACTGGCTTATTTAATAGAGACTCACAGTGGGATCGACATTGCCGCACAATTTGAAGATGGGCTGGATGCACTCAAATTTTTACAGGTTGAGACGGTAGATGTGATTTTTCTGGACATTAACATTCCCTCGATCGACGGAGTACTGCTGGCTCAGAATATTAGCAGATTCTCGGTAAAACCTTATATAGTGTTTATTACTGCGTATAAGGAGCATGCCGCCGAGGCCTTTGAGATTGAAGCGTTTGACTATATTCTTAAACCCTACAGTGAGGTTCGCATTAAGGCTATGCTGCACAAGCTAGAGGGGGCATTCGCTGCTCGCGGAAGACATGGGGAAGAGGAACGTAATCCAGTTAGTGATAAGGTGAATCTGTGGAAAAATGAAAAGATTATCGTAGTGAATGCTGATGATATTTATTACGCCTCCGCACAAGAGAAAAGTACGAGCGTAATAACTAAAGGTGAGGAGTATAGTATGGCGCTCAGCATCAGCGATTTTTATAATCGACTGCCGGAGGATCGTTTTTTTCGCTGCCATCGTTCCTATATCGTTAACCTGTCCAAAATCAAGGAAATCATCCCTTGGTTCAACAATACATACTTGCTGCGCCTGCATGATTTGGAGTTTGAGGTGCCGGTAAGTCGTAGCAAGGTAAAGGAATTCAGGCAGATCATGCGCCTATAAATGCAGTTCATTCTTCATTTTCGTCATCTCATGCCAGATTTCTCTCAACATCCGCTGGTTTAGCTACAATAAAGAGGCAATAGAAGCTCTTGTAGCAGATCACGAGAGGGAAAGAAGGAATAGACCATGACTTCGACGATGGACAACAAAAACGCTAAACGGTGGCTTATCGTATTAGGAACAGTAATTATGCAGATGGGTCTAGGTACCATTTATACATGGAGCTTGTTCAATGCACATCTGGTAACAAAATTCGGATGGGAGCTTAATTCTGTTTCGATTACGTTTTCGATCACGAGCTTTGCACTCGCTTTTGCGACTTTGTTCGCAGGGAAATTGCAGGATCGTTTTGGTCTTCGCCGGTTAACTGCCGCCGCAGGGATTGTGCTTGGTTTAGGATTGATTCTTAGCTCTCAGGCGAATTCGCTTCTAATGTTCTATGTATTGGCTGGTGTAATCGTTGGTTTTGCAGACGGAACAGCTTATATCACTTCATTATCTAACTTAATTAAATGGTTTCCGAATAATAAAGGTTTAATCTCCGGTGTGTCCGTGGGTGCTTACGGAACGGGGAGCTTGATTTTTAAATATATCAATGGTAGTTTGATCGACTCGGTGGGTGTGTCTAATACGTTTATGTATTGGGGCATGATTGTTATGGTGATGATTGTAATCGGTTCCTTACTCGTCAGAGAAGCTCCAGTACAAGCGGCATCACTGGGTGCAACAGCAACTTCGACTATCGTTAAACCAAAAGACTACACGGTAAAAGAAATGCTACGTACGAAAGAAGCTTATCTGTTGTTCATTATTTTCTTTACCGCTTGTATGTGTGGTCTGTATTTGATAGGTATTGTAAAAGACATCGGTGTGCAGCTGGCTGGACTTGATGTACAGACGGCAGCTAATGCGGTAGCGATGATCGCAATTTTTAATACAGCAGGGCGTTTGATCTTAGGTGCCTTGTCTGACAAAATGAGCCGTTTGAAGCTGGTAGGCGCTTCGCTTGCAGTAACGGCAGCCGCTATGTTGACTCTTAGTTATGCGACGCTGAATTTCGGATTGTTCTTCACTTGTGTAGCGGCTATTGCATTCTGCTTCGGGGGTAACATTACAGTGTTCCCGGCGATTGTCAGTGACTTCTTTGGTCTTAAGAATCACAGTAAGAACTATGGAATCGTATATCAAGGTTTCGGTATTGGAGCTCTTTCCGGTTCGTTCATCGCCGTCTTCCTGGGCGGGTTTAAACCTACTTTCGTGATCTTTGGTCTCTTGTGTCTGCTGGCCTGCATCATCGCGATTTCGCTAAAACCGCCGGTGGAGAAAGCGAAAGAGAAGAAAGCGCTTCGGCTCAAAGCTACAGAACGGACGGCTTAAAGGTGAAAAGGCAACTAAATTAAATAAAGACGTACAAACTGACAACGGTTGTACGTCTTTTTTCTATTGGCGGCAGTAGTCCGTGGAGCGTGTGAAACAAAAAAATTAAGGTGATCTGAATTCAGGATGAATTACTCATTGGAGAATATTACAGAAACACGGACCGTATTGCAGCTATTATTGATTTTTGGCTTATTTTTCTAGGGTTACGGACTGTATAGCTCTTATTAGTCTCTGCATGTGTATAATTGGAGTGAATTTGGGAGAATCGTTCGGTTTACATAGGCACTTTTTTCACTGCCCAAGTGTTATAGAAGATATAAAGGTTAAGGAGGTGCTTACATCGCCACAGGATTCGCTAGACCCAAAGGAGCTGGAAGGGTTAATCATTAGTATTCAAAAGGGGAATATCGAACGGTATGCTTTTATCGTTAGAGCTTTCCAAACGCCAATCTACCGCTATTGCTATCGTTTATTAGAAAATAAGCAGGATGCGGAGGACGCAGTTCAGGATATTTTGGTAAAAGGCTATCAATCTGTCCATCAATACAAGTCACAAATGCATTTCTCGGCATGGCTTTATCGAATCGCGTATCATCATTGCTTAAACCTGCTGCGCAGACGGTGTTTGCAAAAGCGAGTCATGAGTATCTTCAAGCCTGAATTTATGTCTGCAAGTCCTGAACAAGAGCTGGATGATCGGTTGTTTAATCCCTCATTGTCAGCCGCTTTAGCGCAGTTGTCGCTGGAAGAGAGGAATATGCTTATTCTGCGGGTGTTCGAGGAAAAAACTTATGCGGAGATAAGCGAATTTCTTGGGGTCAGTCCCAATGCACTGACGAAGAGAATGAACCGGATCAAGCGGAAGGTGCAGGAAGCTATGAAATTGGAGGAGGAGATCAGATGGAACGAACCACAATCAGCGATGAATACCAGGATATAATTTATGCCTCAGCCGGTAATGAACTTCTGGGTGAGATCGATGTAGAAGAGAAGGTTATGGGACATATCCGTGGCATATCAGATCGAAAGCAATCGTTCTCGCTCTCGCTGAAGACGATGAATAAAACAACGGCAATTGCCAGTATGTTAGCCTTGTTCCTGATGATCTCAGTGACAGCTTATGCTGCATCGGAATATATACAGATCCGCAATAGTGAAGGCGTAGTAAAGGTTCATCATGTTGCGCCGAATGAATCTGCAGGAGTAGCCTCCTATGATAAGTATGCACAGAAAGTAGATGCTTTCGCTAAACCGGGAGAACTGATCGCTTATCTTGTGAACAATAATGCAAGCGCAGCAGGTTTGGCAACCGAATTGCAATTTAAGTATAAAGAGCAGCGGATAGGCGCATATTCTGATTTCTTGAAGGAAATCAAGCGGACAGGGGCGCCGACACTCCCTGCATTGGCATCAGGGTATGCTTTTAAATATGGGGTTATAAACCCTAATCATCCGACTACGGATGCGGATAAGAAAAGTTCTCTATATCAGGAGACGCTACAAGTTCTTACTGCCGGGGCAAACAAAGATAAGGGAAGTAGTAATTTATTTATGAAGGCTATACCTTGGTCGGAACCAGGCTGGATCAGTGCAATTTATTCCAAGAATAATGCTTTTATAGGTATCTCTGCCACGATCATGCATGGCGGGAAAGTGTTCGTGGAGCAAGAACCTGAGAATCAAGCTGATAAGATTATGGTGGCTGGCACAGAAGTGATCTACAACAAAGTAGTGAAGGAAGAGGTCAGCTACGATTATCTGAATTGGTATAAAGAGAAGCAGGATGCGTATTATACACTCAGCAGCTACGGAGATAAGATTTTGAGTAAGGAGCAATTTTTACTGTTGGCTGGGGAGCTGTTGAAGTAGATTCTTGTCGTTTTTGTAGATGCATGTGCTAAGTTAGTTGTACTATGTACAATTAAAGTTAACTAATATCTTTATATAAGCCCTGTAGTTGTATTTAATACAGCTATTACTAGTTAGATTAGTGGAAATAAACGTTTTTACGGATTTTAGTTGTAGAGAATGCAATTAAGGAAGAGGATATGGGAGATCAGAAATAAATAAGTGTATAAAATACAGTTAGATCATATGTAAGGTAGGAAGCATTCCCGACAACGCCGGACTTTCTAACCTAGGGATTCATGATTCACCTTGTACTTATGAAATACTTCTTCTCAAAAGTTGATTCAGATATAAAAGAAGGTATCCCTAATGCGAAGCTTTAGGGATACCTTCTTTATATTCTTAAGTCGAAAGACCGATCAGGATTAGCCTTCTAACAGCAGTGCTTCTGGATCTTCCAGCAATTCCTTCACTTTGACGAGGAAGCTTACCGCTTCAGAGCCGTCAACGATCCGGTGATCGTATGAAAGGGCGATATACATCATTGGACGGTTAACGGTTCTTTCTTCGTCCAGCGCGATTGGACGCAATTGAATCTTATGCATCCCTAGAATACCTACTTGAGGGGTATTCAGAATCGGGGTGGATAATAGGGAACCGAATACACCACCGTTGGTGATAGTGAACGTACCGCCTTGAAGCTCGGAGAGACTAAGTGTATTAGCGCGTGCCTTGGAAGCGAGTTCGCCAATCTGACGTTCGATTTCCGGGAAGCTGAGGCGATCTGCGTCACGGACAACCGGAACCACCAGACCTTCCTTAGCTGCAACGGCAATACCGATATCGTAAAATTTCTTAACGACCAGATCTTCACCGTCAATCTCGGCGTTCAGCAGCGGGTAGGTCTTCAGCGCACCGATCACGGCTTTGGTGAAGAAGGACATGAAGCCTAGTCCTACTTCATGCTTCTCTTTAAAAGCATCCTTACGGCGCTTGCGGATGTCGAGGATCGCTGTCATGTCCACCTCGTTGAAGGTGGTCAGCATGGCAGCGGTCTGCTGCGCTTCTACCAAGCGGCTGGCAATCGTGAGCCGTCTGCGCGACATGCGCTTGCGCTCTACGTTCTTGCCGTCCTCCGGCGCGGCTTTGCCCGCTGCCGGCTTCGCTGGCTCCGGCTTGGCTTGCGCCGCCGGAGCTACCGGTGCAGCGGCCTGTGGCGCTGCTGCACCATGACCCGACACATCGGCCTGACCAATCCGGCCGATAGGATCACGGGCGCTAACATCGCCGAGGTCGATGCCGCGCTCCCGTGCGAGCTTGCGTGCGCCCGGCGATGCCAGTGCAGCGGGGCTTTCGCCACCCGCTACAGCGACTTCGGGCGCTGCTACAGGTGCCGCGGCTGCAACGCTGCCGCTTGCCGGTGCCGCTTCAGGCGCTTTGCTCTCAGCGGCCTGCGGTGCACTGCCGCTAGCGGCTCCAATGATACCGATGGCTTCGCCAACGGCTACGTTCTCGCCCGCTTGACGTAGGATGGAGGAGATGACACCCTCCACCTCCGCACTAATTTCCAAATTGACTTTATCCGTCTCTAACTCAGCAAGCACATCACCTTGACCTACCGTGTCGCCTTCTTTAACCAGCCATTTGTAGATGGTTCCTTCGGATATAGATTCTCCCAGATCGGGTACTAAGATTTCTGACACAGGCCGTTACCTCCCCAAACATAATGGTTTACGCTATTGTGATACCGTCCTCTTAAGAGGACGGTACAGCTGTTTGTACTTGTGAATTTGCTTTTAGGGCCTCTGAAACAATTCTACGCTGTTCAAAGCTATGAACATCTGCATAACCACTCGCAGGACTGGAACGTTCAGGCCGTCCGATATATCTTACGCCAGTGTTTTGCGGTGCGATGGCGCGTAACCGAGGTTCGGTATAGCTCCATCCGCCCATATTCTTCGGCTCTTCTTGCACCCAGACAATTTCCTGAAGGGATGTGAAGGAGCTTAAGTGGGCACTCAGTTCAAGTTCTGGGAACGGATAGAGTTGCTCTAGGCGAAGTACATGTAGCCATGACCAATCTTTGTCTGAAGCAGCTTCTAGCTCTGTTTGGATGTCGATAGCTACTTTACCGCTGCAGACTACTAGACGTTTGACCTCACCTGGTTTCTGGCCTAGCAGGGGCTCTGCCAACACAGGCTGGAATTGTCCGGAGGCGAGCTCGGTTCCGGCAGATGTGCTGCGCGGATTACGAATGAGGCTCTTCGGCGTCATAATCACCAGTGGTTTAGCGTCTTCCTGTCCACATAAAGCAGCTTGGCGTCGCAAGACATGGAAATATTGAGAAGCAGTGGTCAGGTTGGCAACGGTCCAGTTCTCTTCCGCGGATAACTGTAGGAAGCGTTCCAACCTACCACTGGAATGCTCGGGTCCCTGTCCCTCGTAGCCATGCGGTAACATGACGACGAGATTGCTGCGCTGCGTCCATTTCGCACGTCCGGCGGCAATGAACTGATCAAATATAACCTGACCTGCATTGGCGAAGTCGCCATATTGTGCTTCCCAGATGACGAAAGTTTCTGGTGCGAACACATTATAACCATACTCAAAGCCTAGCACAGAAGCTTCAGATAGCGGACTGTTATATACGCCAAAGGAAGCGCGAGAATTACTTAGCTGATGAAGTGGAGAGAATAATTCTCCTGTCTTGCTGTCGTGCAGCACCAGATGGCGGTGTGCGAAGGTGCCGCGCTGTGCATCCTGACCGCTAAGTCGAATTGGCGTTCCATCCTTCAGAATGGTTGCGAAGGCGAGAGACTCAGCGAGTGCCCAGTCGATCTTTTCACCCTCATTCAGCGCATCCTTGCGACGCTGTAGAATACGCTCCAGTTTCGGATAGACCTGGAATCCATCAGGTACGGTCAGTAGCTCACGATTAATCTCTTGCAGACTGGAGATCGGTACGGCTGTAGTGCCTGCCGCTGAGCGCTCTGTTTGAAGAGGAATGAAGGCTTTAGGTTCTTTTTTCTTGTGATTGCCTTCTTTCATACTATCGTACGCACGTTGCAATACGCCTTCTGTTTCAACGTGCATCTTTTGTACATCTTCAGCTGTAAGGATTTTTTCACGCTGTAGCCGCTCCGCATACACCTTGTAAACGGTTGGATGATTACGTACCTTACCGTATACGATAGGTTGTGTAGTTTCAGGATCATCCATTTCGTTATGTCCATGACGACGGTAGCCGATGAGATCAATAACGAAATCCTTTTTGAATTGATTGCGATATGCGCTAGCTAAACGAACAGCTGATATACAGGCCTCAGGATCATCTGCATTGACATGGATAATTGGAATTTCATATCCTTTGGCGATGTCACTCGCATAATGCGTTGAACGGGAGTCTTCACTTTCTGTCGTAAAGCCGATCCGGTTATTAACAATGATATGGATCGTTCCACCATTCTGATAACCTTGAAGTTTGCCAATATTAAGTGTTTCTGCAACAATCCCTTCACCTGGAAAAGCTGCATCGCCATGCATCAGTACCGCCATAGCTTTACTGGTATCAATCTTCGGCAATCCGGCTGTGCTCCGATCTTCTTGAGCAGCACGAGTGAAGCCTTCCACGACAGGATTGACGAATTCCAAGTGACTTGGGTTATTCGCTAGTGTTATTCTTGTGCGTACGGTTTCTCCTTCACGGACAGCGCGGTCTGCACCGAGATGGTATTTCACATCACCCGTCCAGCCATAGTTAATGCCTGTAGAGCCTTCGGAAGGGAAGAGCTCCTTGTTCGGAGAATGATGAAACTCTGAAAATATAATATCATAAGGTTTGCCCAAAATATGTGCAAGAACATTGAGGCGACCACGATGCGCCATGCCCATCAGAATATGCTCTGCGCCGTCATGCGCAGCAGCGCGTACGATTTCATCCAGCATCGGTACGAGAGCGTCATTGCCTTCCAAGCTGAAACGCTTCTGACCCACAAAGGTTTTGTGGAGGAAGGTTTCGAATTGCTCTACTTGAATCAGGCGATTTAGTAGCTCCTTACGTTCTGCATTATTTAAAGGCGCTGGTGAGCTTGTTGATTCTGCCTGTCTGTTCAACCATTTCAGTTCTTGTTCTTCATGCACATGCCCGAATTCATAGGCGATTGTCTTGGTGTAAGCCTGACGCATACGCTGAACTGCATCCCATCCGGTATGCACATCATTTGGCGCATTCTCCCAAATGAGCGTGGCAGGTAGTGCGATCAAATCCTCACGAGTCAGCTCGTAGGTTTCGAGTTCGAGATATTTAGCCATGGGATTGTGATCGCGCTCAAGCGGATCAATATCAGCGGCCATATGGCCATATATACGAATATTAGCGATTAGCTTGGAAGCTCTTACTGCCTTTCTAAGCCATTCGGTGTCTCCCGAGATGCGAGGCTGAGGAGCCGGTTCGCTATCCAGTGTTAGGGGTGGGGGACCCGAATTTGTAAAAAGCTCGCGATAATTATTCTCTACGGTGGAAGGATCTTTCACAAACTGTTCATATCTTTCTTGAATGTAGCCTAAATTGGGTCCGTAATACTTACTCCAAATGGATTCGTTATAGGGCTCTTTGGCTGCCATGAATACATCCTCCTTAACGGATGAACTCCATACGTGACATTTTGTGTCAACGCTTACTGGAGCTGTGATGATTGCGGTTTCATTTCTCATCTTATTGTGCTACTTTCCACACGTGTAATCAATTCATTCTTTCGTCCAATACGTTCGCAAAATGGTATGGGTTAGCTTGTTCTAATGAAAAGAACGCTGTTTCTTCTCATTACCCATTCCTAAGGCCTACTAAAATGATTCTAATATCCTTATTTTTAACTAATAGGGAAGGAAGCATCATTATATTGGCTTAATTAATTTTAGAATAGGACGAGTATCGTGTTAATAGGACAAGATATCGCACAAAAGAGCTTCTATTTTTTGTTTTTTAATGGAAAAACTAATCAGAAATCGACACACTTTTCCACTTTAGTATAGTATAATGTTATTGCAGTTAGCGATTTTCATATATTTCAAAGTAGATCCTTTCGTGTAAAGGGTCCAGTAAAAGGTAAACCTGCCGAAAGGCAGGGGCACAAAGTCGCGGGTCTAAGGTAGAAATACTATGACAGCCGGATTGCCTGGGGACGTAAAATCTTAGGAGGAGATTTTTTGGACAAGTCCAACCAGGGAAGCAACAGAGAACAGCAGGTCATTGATCTAGACGTTGAGTGGGTACATTTATTATTAGCAGCTAAGAAGGCTGGCATAAAGGCAGATGAAATTCGTCGATTCTTCCATGAGAAGACTGTGCAAGCCGTGCAGTAATACATTTAGTGCGTTATATTTTGAAAAAGGGCACAGCGATAAACTCGCTGTGCTCTTTTGCGGTATAAATCAAAGTGTAATTTTCACACCGTATATGATTATTGTATTCTGCAAGAATTCAAACGCCTTCGCAGTCCATGTTAGGAGGGCGAAGGCGCTTATGTTTGATAGTATGAGTAGAAGAGGATCTTATCAGGTCGGGTGCATATTAATCCTTCTGATCAAGGCGCCATTTCTGGTAGTCCAGAAACTCCTTGAATTCGCGTTTGCTTATGCCTGAGGCCATAGCTTCCTGCACCAATCGGAACCATTCCGAATCTAAAGGTGATTCCTCAGCATCATTAGGTTCTCCATAGAGCAAAGCGTGGATAGATACCTGAAGCGCGTCGGCGATCTTTTCGATAAACTGGATTGAAGGATTGGATTGGATGTTTCTCTCCACATTGCTAAGATACGACTTAGCAACATCCGCTCTGTCCGCAAGCTCAGATAGGGACAAACCCTTTTCTAGGCGGAGATGCTGGATACGTTGGCCCATATTTTGTGGCACTATGCTGACGCCCCTCCGTAATTTTTGTTATTAGTATAGCAAATATCAATAAATTCGACAAAGTTTATTGTAAAGAGAAAAGCAGCATCTGCTTATCCGCTTTCCGGAATAAGAATCTGCTGCTCTTCGAATGGAAGACTTATTAGATTAGTAGTCAGTTCCTCTGGCTTGTTTAGCAAAGAAGTCCCAAGTCAGTGTCAACACATCTTTTTGGAAAATGTTCTGATCTTTACCGTCATCTACAAATTCGAACTTAACGGTGAAGCTATCAGATGTACCTGCTTTAATACCGGATGCTTCATTGCCTATGAACGGTAATTTTTCTACGAGATCAGGTGTTGAATTTTGCAAATCAGCTAGTGTTGTTTCATAAACTACAATATCCGGAATAATGTTACCGCTCTTATCCTTATTTTGCAGGAATTTAACTTTAATGAATTTACCTAAATCAACACCATTGTTGTTACCACCTACGTCATTAACGGAGTATTTTGTTTTGAGAACAATAGAGCCGATATCGATGTTACCATCATTATTCAGTTTGAAATCTCTTTTGATAGTATCACCTGGTTTCAATTTATCCATATTAACGATAACAGAAGGGTCAGAGTTCAAATCCAGTGTACCAGCTGCGAATGTAGAGGTACTTGTTGCAGTGTCGCTAAAGTAAGCGAAAGTTCCTCCACCAATCAATGATAAACCCAGTGCTGCAGATGCTACGCCAAGACCCAATGTTTTTTTGATACCCATAATTAAAATTCCTCCTCGGTTTTTGTGGTTAAATTTTATATATTGTAACTTCCGGTTCGTAAGCGGAAGCGGACAATCAACGAATTACTGTATTTCGGTTGGGGGTGGAGAGGCAGGCAGTATGGCTGCATTTTTCTTTTCGAGAGCAGCTACAGCCTTCCATGATGAATACAGGGCATAGAGCAGGAGCATCAAGCCTGGTACGATCATGAGCACGACACTTCCGGCTTTGGAAACCGCGAAATTCATAGCGTAACCTACGTAAGGTACGGTGACCCCTGTATACTCAGCTACAACATTCGTGGAACTGGTAGGGTTCATATCAGGTGCATCATTGTTATCGCCTTTCGTACGATACATGGCTTCACCAGTAGCTTTGTTCATTGTTGCTTCTACAACACGGTGAGTAATGAGCAGGTTTTCTTCATTTCTAAAGGTGATAACATCGCCCTTTTCGAAACGATTCATATCTCCTCCCGGTTTTAAAGCGACAATCGATCCGGTCTGAATCCCTGGTTCCATCGAACCTGAGAGTACCGATTTGATCTGGTATCCGAAGAAGGCAGGTTCACCGCCGGAGGCCTTTGATAAAACTACGGCTACCACCAGCAGAATGAATATCACAAGCATGATGCTCGATAATGTATTGTTGATCATTTTTTTAATCCGCATATTATTCTCCACCTTTGTCTTGTTGAGGGGCCGTAGGAGCTGGTGTTGCTGCCGGTGTGGAAGGGGTTGTATCTTCCGCCTTTGGCGTCTCCTGAGGAACCTTTTGCTGTGGTACATCTTGTGGAATCGTCGGCTCTTCACCAATTTCCGGATCGACCGGGTTAATGGCTGGGGCTTCAGGTTGCTCTTGATTTATGTTCTCTGGAGCAGCTTCACCTGTCGGTGGAGTCACTTCTGTTTTTGCTTTCTCTTCAGCTTCAGCTTTCGCTTTGTCCTCGGCTTCTTGCTTTTCTTTTTTCGCAAGTGCCAAACGTTCCTCTTCTTTCTTCGCTTGTTCCAGCGCCTCTAGTCGGGCTTTCTCGAGCGCTTCCAATTGTTGTTCACGGGTTTGGCTGATCAATTGGAGCTGACTCTGAAGATTACTGATTCCTGAAGTAGCCGATTCTTTAAGACCATTCATTTCAGTATTGAGATTTTCATAAGTGGAGGTAAGTTCGCTAGAGATATTGCCGGCCGGCTGACTAAATGGAATCAGGAAAGGTAACGGCTGCTGAAACGCCTCATTGCGTAACTCGGGTTGTCCATATACATCACTGGTCACTACCGAAGCTAATGGAAGGCCGATGTCATGTATGGAGTTTAGGTATTGGATGACTCCATTTAAGGAAGCATTCAAGGATTCAGAGATTACGCCACTTTGATTCAGACTACTTTGCAGCTCTGTGAAGAATTGTTCATCCTTGATTTCTAGACAGTTTGAATCTAGAGAGGTCATATATCCTCCAATCTGGAATAAGACGGCTGCTGCTGCGTTCAGCTCACTATTGATTTCGTTCCAAATTTGGCTGTTGGTGGCTAGTTGCTCATTCACGCCATCGATTTGAGATTGAAGCGCAGAGATTTGCGAGGAAATCTCTTGTGCTGCGACATCAAGCTCATCCAGCCTCATGCCTTCTATTCCCGAAACGTCTGAGAGACTGCCTGAAGGGGTATAGCTTTGCAGCGATCCTTTTAAAGTAGTAGCTCTTTCGATATGATCTTTGAGTTCTGTTAAAAGATCCTTGATCGAGTTTGGAAATACTTCGCAAAAGCTAATTGTGCTAGTGGTTTGCGTAGTAGCTCCAAAACCACCATAGGTACTACCCACTTGCTGCGAGGTAGTTAGAAACAAAACGGAGACAGCCATTCCTGATTGCAGAACACGTAATCCGATTTGCCTCTTTCGTTTAGGTCTTCTTTTTGCTGATCTGGGTCTCAGAGGAATACCTCCCCTCAATGTCTTGAATTTCTTTGGTTCGTTATTATTGTTCTTTATTAAGAACAACTTCTGTAATGAATAATACATGGAATAAATTGAAAAGAAAACTGTCAATAAGTCCCGTTTGTGCTCTATAAAGAACAATAATGTTAATGTATCTCTATTTATCTCCATTTTTCGCTTGATATCTATTTTTATTCTCAATAGAGAACGATATATAAGAGGCGACTGTATTAAAAATAGCCTAATCATGCGAGAGGCATGATTAGGCTATTAAGAATTCTTGCGAGTTTAATTGTGGGCTCTGTTAGGGAAGACGAGTACCACGTGAACTAACATATAGGTCATACCATTCTTTTCGAGTAAGCTCCAGCTTGTCCGCATCGGCGCAGGCAGCGATACGCTGGGGATTCACAGTCCCAATCACAGGCTGAATAGCTGCCGGATGTGTCATTAGCCAGGATAGCACTATGGCTTCGGGTGTTGTTCCTTTTTCATCTGCAAGTTGTTTGACCATGGCAGCTGTCTGGACGATATTCTCTGGTTGATCCTCTAATGAACGTCCGCTAAATAAGCCTTGTGCGAGTGGGCCCCAAGCTTGAAGCTGAATGTTCTCCATTCGACAATGTTCAAGGGTTCCTTCGGGAAAGGTAATATCCTTCCAAGGTTCACGGTTTACACTGATTCCAGCATCGACCCAGCTGAGCTTGGCTAGGCTCATGTGTAGCTGGTTTACGATAAAGGGTTCATCGCAATAGGCTTGCAGCATTTTGATCTGCGCTGCGCTCATATTGGAGACGCCGAAATGACGAACTTTACCTGTTGCCTTTAATTGATGCAAAGCAGAAGCTACTTCCTCCGGATCCATTAGGGGGTCAGGCCGATGGAGCAGCAGAATATCAATATATTCCGTTCCTAGTCGCGACAATATTCCATCTACACTGCTTAGAATATGCTGGCTTGAGAAATCAAAGACATTAGAGCTGTCTCCAGGCTCCATTAGCTTAATACCGCACTTCGATTGAATAATGATTTCTTCTCTGAGCCCTGGGCGTTCTTTAAAGATCTGACCGAATACCTTCTCGGCTTTACCACGGGTATAAATATCTGCGTGATCAAACATATTGATACCAATAGATAGTGCAGCGTCGACGGCCGCATGTCCTTGCTTAACATTCTCGGCGGTAATCGGTTCATGATCCCAGCCCCCACCAAATCCCATACAACCTAGAGCAATACGGCTGGCTGGTATACCGCGCTTGTTTAAAGGCAGCGTTCTCAACAATGTGATTCCTCCTAGGAAAATATGATTGCGTACACGTACATATTGTACACGCTTAGATTCTAGTATGATATTTATTGTCTCTGAAAAAGCGGAAAAAAGAGTAGAGGTCCTAAGGACTCTACTCTGTATTAAGTGGTGTTCCAATGTCATTCAACTTGCGTGCTACAACATCATCATAGAGACGTTGCAGGCATTTTAATTCAATAAGGGTGTGTTCATAGGTGCCGTACATGAGATGAAGGGCGGAACGAGGAACAATAGGAATATGTTCTTCATATACCTGATAAGCCAGATTCACCTGATGTTCGGTTTCCCGAATACGTTCTTCGAGCAGCTTCTCCACCTTGTTTTGATCAACATGACGGGACATGGCTAGAGCCATATACATCGGATGATAGAAGGGCTCGTTCTTTTTAATTTGCTGTAGAATTAACTGCTCGAATAAATTTTTACCTTGCTCAGTAATACCGTAAATGGTTTTGTCTGGGCGATCACTGCTGCTAATCACCTCTAAAGCTTCTATATAGCCATCTTGTGCAAGTTTATCGACAGCGTAGTAGAGAGACCCAAGCTGGAGCTTTGTAATCCGGTCCATGGAGCGTTCTTTCATGACTATTGTAATTTCATAGGGATGCATATTCCGTTCAAGCAATAGTCCGAGAATAGCCAATTTCATCGACATAATCGTTACCTTTTACCCTCGGACGCCTGAGCAGTTTTACCCGGAATGGTGAGGCGGTCTTTTGGCATAAGCAGCACAAAGACTAAACCAAGGACGGCAGGAATCAAAGCCCACATAAAGGTATGTGCGATAGAAGAGGACAGTGCACTAGATATTTTCTCTAAAATTTCAGGTGGGATTTTGGCTCTTGCTTCAGGTGTCAGGGCTGCCCGTGGATCGCCGAAGGCTGCTGACTGCTCACTTCCGCCAAAAGCTTCGCTAATGCCGCTAGTGAAGTTGTTACGCTGAATAATACCGAAGATCGTAATCCCCAGCGTCATCCCAAGCGAGCGCATAAAGGTACTTGTTGAAGTTGCCGAACCGCGTTGGCGCATATCGAAGTTATGGATAGCTGCCATGCTTAGCACGGAGAAGGAAAAGCCCACGCCGAACCCAGTCAAGGCCATGAATACATTAAGCATGAGACGGGAGGTATCTGGTGATAAAGTGCTTAGACTGTAGACACCTGCTACAAAACAGACTGCGGATAGGATCATAATGTTGCGGAAGCTGGTTTTGGTTGTAAGTAGCCCACCGGTCTGACTGCCCACGACCGTACCGATCATCATCGGCATGAGGATCAGTCCAGAGTTCGTAGCGGAGCCGCCAAATACGCCCTGTACAAAGATAGGAATGTAGATGGTGGCTACGATAAAGGCAGAGCCATAGAACAAGGCTGTCACACTACTTGTTGCAAACAACCGTTTACTGAACATCGCGAACGAGATAACAGGTTCAGCCGCCACTCTCTCAATGAGGATGAATGCCAGCAAGAGTACAGCGAAGCCGGCGAATAAGCCGAGAATGACACTAGAATCCCAAGCATATTGATTGCCTCCCAGTTCTAGCGCAAACATTAGGCAGATAATAGCGCCGACGAGAGTGAAGGCTCCGCCCCAGTCGATGCGCTGTTTAGCGTGAGAGATCGATTCTTTGTAAGAAGTTGCGATCAGAAAAAGCGCAATAATTCCGAGCGGGAGGTTAATGTAAAATACCCACTGCCAGCCTACATAGTCGGTAATATATGCACCCAATAATGGTCCGAGTACACTGGAGATTCCGAAAACGGCACCGAACAGGCCGGTCAGCTTTCCTCTTTTTTCAGGAGGGTAAATGTCGAAAACGATGGTGAAGGCGATAGGCATTAGTGCACCGCCGCCGATTCCTTGAATAGCCCGGTAAATACTGAGTTGTGTAATACTGGTTGCAGTACCGCACAGTGCTGAGCCAATCAGGAATACAATCAGTCCGAACATGAAGAAACGTTTACGTCCATACATATCCGAGAGCTTGCCGAAGATAGGGGTCCCAGCCATTACCATGACCATATAGGCCGAAGTGACCCATACGATTTTGTCCAGACCGCCAAGGTCGGAAACAATGGTTCCCATAGCTGAAGCTACAATGGTATTGTCCATCGCGGACATCAGAATACCGAGCAGCAGGCCGATAACTACGAGTTTAAGATTACTTTCTTTAGTATGCATGCTTCGCAGGCTCCTTTTTCTAATAGTGATAAATCCGTTCAAAAAATGTTCATAGGTTAGAAGCAAAATTCATTATATTCAAATTTGAATAGGGTAGCAATAGTTTTTTTCAAATATAAGAAGTATAAGTTTCACACCATACTATATGTCTTATATTTCTCGCTTAAACGCTTACCGTCCTTATAAGGACACCGAAGGCGGTTATGCTTAAAAAAATGGGATTTGGGGGATAGGAAATAAAGAACGCCTCTTGACATACCCTACGGGGGTATATTATATTATTGGCAAGGAGGCTGATTCTTATGTCTACTAGTAAGCAAGAACAAACTGAGAAATCCTGTGAAGCTGACTGTCATTCTTCAGCATCTGGAGAACGAATGAGTCATCATTCGACAGATTTCAAAAATGGTTTGAATACTCGCCTCAACCGGATTGAAGGCCAGATCCGCGGGATAAAGGGTATGATAGAGCGCGATACTTATTGTGACGATGTGCTCAATCAGCTCGCAGCGGTTCAAGCGGCACTAAACGGTGTTGGTAAGATGCTGCTGGAAGGGCACATGAAGAGTTGTATTATTGAACGAATCGAAGCCGGTGAACATGAGGTTATCGATGAGCTGCTAATTACGGTTAACAAATTAATGAAATAATAAGCTAATGCTCCTTGAGCATGGCTTCATAACATTTACTGGAGGTAATAATAATGTCGAACGCTACATTAAACGTTGAAGGAATGTCTTGTGGTCACTGTGTCAACTCTGTAGAGAAAGCTGTAGGTAATCTTGGAGCTACTGCTAAAGTGGATCTTGCTGCTAAAAAAGTTTCCGTTGAGTATGATGAGAACAAGGTGAGCCTTGGAGCTATTAAAGAAGCTATTGAAGAGCAAGGGTATGATGTAGTTTAATTTGAAGCACGGTAATAAGGCTTGGAGCTGTTATGGGGATGCCATAAGCTCCAATGCCTTTTCTTTTTATAGAAATTATCATACTCTATAGGGGTATGAGGAGGCTTTGGAATCATGGATAAGTTAAAAAAGACAGCTTCACCGAATGAACAGCAAGCGACCGTACAGATTACAGGCATGACCTGTTCTGCTTGTGCAGCTCGAATTGAGAAAGGTTTGTCCCGGATGGAGGGTGTTTCTCGCGCAAATGTAAATTTAGCCTTGGAACAAGCCACTGTCGGATTCGATCCTTCTGTATCAGGGTTACCACAAATTGAAGATAAAATCCGCGCTCTTGGTTATGATACCGTCAAAGAGACCGCGGATTTTGATATATCAGGCATGACCTGCGCTGCATGCTCGGCGCGGATCGAAAAAGTGTTGAGTCGTACGCCAGGGATCGCAGCAGTGAATGTGAATTTAGCGCTGGAAACGGCACATGTAGAATATACTCCCGGTAATATTAGTCCGAGAGAGATCATGGAGAAGGTAAGCAATATCGGATATAAAGCTACCCTTAAAGAAGACCGCAAGGATCATGTGGATCGTCGTGTACAGGAAATTCAGCATAAGAAGTGGAAGTGGATCATTTCTGCTATTCTTTCTTTCCCATTGTTATGGGCGATGGCAGGTCATTTCTCATTCACAAGCTGGATTCCAACACCGGAGATATTTATGAATCCTTGGTTACAGCTTGTTCTGGCGACTCCCGTACAGTTTATCATCGGCTGGCAGTTCTACGTAGGCGCGTATAAAGCACTTCGTAACGGGAGTGCCAATATGGATGTGTTAGTCGTACTGGGGACATCAGCAGCGTATTTCTACAGTCTTTATCTGACGATTGATTCATTAAGTATGAAGGGAATGAATCATACCGTAGAAATGTATTATGAGACGAGTGCTGTACTCATCACGCTCATTCTCGTCGGTAAATGGTTCGAGGCGCTAGCGAAAGGACGTTCCTCTGACGCCATTAAGAGCTTAATGGGGCTTCAGGCAAAGACGGCCCTCGTGATCCGCGATGGCAAAGAAATGAATATCTCGACCGATGAAGTGATTCCCGGCGATATTGTATTGGTGAAGCCCGGAACAAAGGTGCCTGTGGATGGCGAGGTAGTAGAGGGTTCCTCTTCTGTGGACGAGTCTATGTTGACCGGAGAAAGTATTCCTGTAGAGAAAAAACCCGGAGATACCGTTATCGGTGCTACATTAAATAAGAATGGGATCTTAAGAATCAAAGCCAACAAAGTAGGAAGAGACACTGCACTCGCTCAAATTATTAGAGTAGTGGAGGAGGCCCAAGGTTCCAAAGCGCCGATCCAGCGGATCGCGGATGTCATCTCAGGGATTTTTGTACCGATTGTTGTAGGAATTGCGGTGATCACTTTCTTAGTCTGGTACTTCTGGGCAGCACCTGGTCAGTTCGCCGATGCCCTTGAAAAAGCCATTGCGGTGCTCGTAATCGCATGTCCTTGTGCGTTAGGTCTTGCAACGCCGACCTCCATTATGGCGGGATCGGGCCGCGCTGCGGAGCTTGGTATCCTGTTCAAGGGTGGTGAACATTTAGAAGGCGCACAAGGGATTAAGATCGTGGTTTTGGATAAGACAGGTACGGTTACAAATGGTAAACCCGTGCTGACTGATATCGTGACTACCACTGGAATTGCCGCATATGGTAAAGAAAGTGCGGAGAATCGTCTATTAGCTTTAACTGCGGCAGCCGAGAAATTATCAGAGCATCCGCTTGCGGAAGCCATCGTAGCAGGAGCTGCTGACAGAGGATTGATCTTACCCACCGCTGAACAGTTTGATAATTTACCTGGACGGGGGATTATGGCTGTTATCTCCGATCAACAAGTTAGGGTGGGTACACGACGTATGATGGAAGATCATCAATTGGACATTACAGAGTGGACCCCAGTCATGAAGAGACTGGAAGAGGCAGGAAAGACAGCTATGCTTGTAGCGGTGGACGATGAAATTGCCGGGATTGTCGCTGTGGCGGATACGATTAAGCCAACCTCAAAAGCAGCTGTAGCGGCACTTCATGAGATGGGCATAGAGGTCGTTATGATTACAGGTGATAATAAAATCACCGCAGAAGCTATTGCGAAGCAAGCAGGTATTCGAAAAGTGTTAGCAGAGGTTCTACCGGAAGGCAAAGCGGAGGAAGTTCGTAAGCTGCAGCGGAATGGGACAAAGGTAGCTATGGTTGGAGATGGCATCAATGATGCTCCTGCACTGGCTACTGCAGATACGGGCATGGCAATCGGTACAGGTACGGATGTAGCTATGGAGGCTGCAGATATTACGCTGATGCGGGGAGATCTGAAGAGCATACCCGATGCCATTATGATGAGCCGTAAAACGATGAGTAATATTAAGCAGAATTTGTTCTGGGCACTTGCATACAATACAATAGGTATACCGATTGCTGCACTCGGATTTCTAGCTCCATGGTTAGCTGGAGCTGCGATGGCATTCAGTTCTGTGTCCGTCGTCTTGAATGCACTTCGTTTGCAGCGGGTAAAGCTGTAAGAGAAACCTAACTATGTAAGGAGTGGCCGCTGTGCAAGAAAACAACGAGACAATATCTCTATTAATGAACCATGCATCTGTCCGCAAGTATCAGGATAAGCCAGTAAGTGAAGAGCAGCTTGCAGCTATTATTGAAGCAGGCCAAATGGCTTCGACTTCCAGCAGTGTACAAGCCTATAGTGTTATTGCAGTGACTGACCCGGCTCTAAAAGCAGAGCTTGCCGGATTAGCGGGTAATCAGGCTTATATAGAACAATGCCCAGTCTTCTTGGTCTGGTGCGCGGATCTATATCGGCTGCGTGAGGTGACAAAACCTCATTTGCAGGGAGAGACATCGTATGAAGATTCTGCGGAAAACCTTATTGTAGCTACCGTTGATGTTGCACTTGCCGCTCAGAATGCTGCTGTGGCTGCGGAATCGCTTGGGCTCGGAATTGTTTATATCGGCGGAATTCGTAACCAGATCACGGAGGTTTCTGAGCTGCTTGGACTGCCCGAATTGGTCTACCCGATATTTGGAATGTGTGTAGGCTATCCTGATGGAGCCTTAAGCCTGCGTCCGCGTCTGCCATTAGAGGCTGTTCTACATCGCAATCGCTACAATGCCGAAACCACAGTGGAGCAGGTCAAGACTTACGATAAAGTCTCTTCAGACTATATGCGTGAGCGGACTCATGGTGCCAAGGATACACCTTGGTCTGTGATTATGGCAGAACGGTTGGCACAGCCAGCGCGATTGCATATGAAGGAATTCCTTCTCGGAAAAGGATTCTTCAAGAGGTAATCTAGTATTTTCGCTTAAAGAGGTTGCCCTATTCGTAGTTAAAACTACGGATAGGGCAGCTTCTTTTTTTGTGAAGGTGACAGTTGTCATCTTAAAGAAATGACAGTCCATACTAATGTCAGGTCTCCTTTTTCCATATGATTGAAATAGATCAAACGCATTCGGAATCGGAGGGGTTACGAAATGGACAGTGTTATTGAGATGAATGAAGTTAGCAAATTATATAAGGATAAGAAAGCAGTAGATAACATCAGCTTCAACATTGCCAAGGGTTCGATTACAGCTATTCTTGGACCGAACGGAGCAGGCAAAACAACGGCATTGGGAATGTTATTGGGGCTATTAGAGCCCACTGAAGGTTCAGTGAAAATCTTCGGACAACATCCAAAAGAAAAAATGGTACGTGAAAAGACAGGTGCGATGCTGCAAGAAGTAAGTGTGATGGATCGGCTGAAGGTTCGGGAGATCATTGCTCTGATCCGTAGCTATTATCCACAGCCGATGGATATGGAGTTTCTAATTAAAGCTACGGGGCTTGCGCCAGCGGATTTGAATAGATACGCCGAGAAGCTCTCGGGCGGTCAAAAGCGTAGTCTAGGCTTCGCGCTGGCCCTGGCGGGTGATCCAGAGCTGATCTTTTTTGATGAACCTACGGTTGGACTTGATATTACTTCCCGGCGGCGGTTCTGGGATACGGTTCGTGGACTTGCGGAGCAGGGCAAGACGATTGTGTTCACGACACATTACTTACAGGAAGCAGAAGATATCGCGGATCGTATTCTATTATTCAGCAAGGGCCATTTAGTTGCAGACGGAAGTCCAGATGAGATTAAATCGCGGATTGTGAAGCGTTCGCTGTCCTTCCTGCCAGTAGGTGATCGATCTGTATTGCGCAAAAGTCTGCTGGAACTAACTGCTATTGAAGATTGTTATGAAAAAGAAGGTCGGATTCATGTGACGACAGACGATACGGATGAGGCGCTGCGAGCGATTTTTATTACTGGACTTCCCGTGAAGGATGTTCGGATTGATCAGGGACGTCTGGATGACGCTTTTGAGCAATTGACCATGAACCAAGAGGAGGCTGTCTAACGATGAGACTAATTACTATACAGTGTAAAGCCGAGATGCTGCGGATCATCCGTAATCCTTATTACGTGTTCTGGTCCTTGCTCATGCCTATTATGTTCTACTTCATCTTCACCCGAGTGGTTAATACAGGTAACGATGACCCGACGTGGCGCGCTCATTACTTAATGTCGATGGCAACCTTTAGTGTAATGGGCTCTGCGATCATGACGCTTGGCATCCGTTTAGTGCAAGAACGAACACAAGGCTGGACCACCTTTATTCGGATTACCCCGCTACCGGGTTCTGTTTATTTCTTTGGAAAAATGTTCGGGCAAACGATGATGCACCTATTCTCGGTCATTTGTATTTTTGCCGCAGGATATTTTATCAATGGCGTTTCCTTAACAGCGGGTCAATGGGTGCTTAGCGGGCTATGGATTCTGATCGGTTCCCTTCCATTTTTGGCGATTGGTACGCTTGTGGGTGCTATGAAACGGGTGGATACGGCTAGTGGAGTCAGTAACGTGATTTATATGGCGCTTGCTGTAGCGGGGGGCATGTGGATGCCGATTGAGATTTTGCCGCGTTTAATGCAGAAGATTGGTCATTGGTTACCTTCTTATAATTATGGAAATGGGGCGTGGGAGATTGTACGCGGCTCAGCCCCTCATTGGAGTAATGTCTTGATTTTGCTCGGATATTTGGTAGTTTTTATGTTACTATCGGTTTATATTCGAAAAAAACAGGAAGCGGTGTAAAGTAATGACCGAGCGTGGACAGTTCCAGTTATTTCCGAAAAGTCAGGGATTTTTCCCTTATGTATGGGCTGTCTATCTGGTTTTGCCCATCCTGAATTTGCGCGGGGAGACTGGAGTGAAGCTCATTCTAGGTGGGATTATGATAGCGGTGTTTGCCATCAGCTATCGCCAGCTGTATTGGGTTCGGGGTGGCGTGTTTTATGTTTGGTTAACGACTCAAATGGTGATCATCGTGGTGCTTAGCTTGTTCTATACGCCCTTTAATCTGTATATGGGCTTTTTCACCGTGAATTTTATAGCTTATTATACGGAGAATAAAGGGTTTAAAATTGCATTTACTTCTTTTGTTGTCATGGTACTTTCGGTGCTGGTCTTAGTAGGCCGTGAGTTGGAATGGGTTAGTATTATGTTCTTAATCCCGTTTATCGTTATTATGCTGATTATGCCATTCGGCGTAAGATCCATGCATCAACATCAGAAGCTGGAGAAAGAGCTAGATCAAGCTAATGAGGTGATTAAAGAGTTGGTGAAGCGTGAGGAACGCATGAGAATCGCTCGTGATTTGCATGATACCCTCGGGCATACGCTGTCCTTGATTACATTAAAAAGCCAACTCGTAGAGAAGCTGGTGACCAAAAATACGGAGCGAGCCCAAGAGGAGGCGCGGGAAATTCAGCGTACTTCGCGGGCTGCGCTCCGTCAGGTGCGCGAGCTAGTGTCGGAAATGCGTGCGATCTCAGTAGCAGAAGAACTGGCAGAAACCGGGGAAATGCTGCGCACGGCGGAGATTGCCTTGGAAGTGGAAGGGGATATCTCGCTAGAGGGCGTGTCCGATCTGACGCAAAATATTCTCAGCCTCTGTATCAAAGAAGCGGTGACTAACATTGTGAAGCATAGTAGAGCGGATAAATGCTTCATCGGGGTGGCAAAGACCGCCGGAGAAGTTCGCGTTACCGTTAAAGATAACGGAATTGGCCTCCAGAACGGTGAGAGATGTAATGGTGAGCTTAGTGATGGAAATGGTATGAAAGGGATGGCAGAACGTCTATCCCTGATTGATGGCTCTCTGTCGCTAAGCTCAGAAGAAGGTCAGGGAACTACGCTGATCGTTATGATCCCTCTAATCGTTAAGGAAGCAACAGGAGGTGAGAGTGCATGATAACCATCGTTATAGCGGAGGATCAACGTCTGCTTCGGGGAGCGATGGCATCCCTGCTGGATCTTGAGGATGATATCGAAGTCGTTGGAGAGGCCTGTGATGGAGCTGAGGCGTTAGCTTTAATCGACAGGCTTCAGCCGGATGTATGTCTCATGGACATTGAAATGCCGTTCAAGAGCGGGCTGGAGGTTGCAGAAATATTGCGGAGTAAAGGTTGTCCGACTCGAATTATCATCTTGACTACCTTTGCCCGTCCGGGCTATTTCGAGCGTGGAGTGAAGGCTGGTATACAAGGGTATTTGTTGAAGGACGAGCCTGTAGATAAGCTGGCTGAATCTATTCGCCGTGTAATGGCTGGACATCGGGAGGTATCCCCCGAGTTAGTTTTTGGTAGCTTGCGGGAAGAAAATCCACTAACAGCACGGGAGCGAGAGATCTTAAAGCTGGCTGGTGAAGGGCAAACGGCGGCGGAGATCGCTTTTTCGCTACACCTTTCTTATGGAACTGTTCGCAATTATATTTCTGAAATACTCAATAAGCTGGAAGTGAAAAGTCGAATTGAGGCGGTACGACTGGCAGAGGAAAAAGGCTGGATTTGAGGGGAGCAGGGCATTATTATGCAAATATTTCTGATTCGTCACGGTGATCCGGACTATTCGATAGATGGTCTAACAGAATTCGGGCATCAGGAAGCTGCAGCATTGGGTAAACGCATGGCATCTATCGGTCTGGATGAACTATATGCTTCACCACTGGGTAGAGCACAGACCACAGCCAGTTATGTGGCCAAAGAGGCGGGACTTGTAATTCAGACAGAACCTTGGACTTGTGAACTGGATTGGACAGAGATTATGTTGGATGGACAATTGTCGTCTATTTGGGATAGCCCCGGAGAACATATTAGCGAACTATCGAGTGGGAAGAGAGTATGGTCTGATGAAACAGATCATTGGTTGAAGCAAGAAGAATACAGATTGCGGTTTAGCGAATTACAAGCGGCTTCAGATCAATTCTTGCTTCGACACCATTATAAAAGAGAAGATGGCCTTTATCGTATCCTTGAGCCTTCCACCAAGAAGATTGGAGTAGTATGCCATGGCGGCTTTGGTCTCGCATGGCTAGCTCATTTATTACAGATTCCTTTAGCCTTGGCTTGGTCTGTATTTTGGTTAGCGCCAAGCTCGGTAACGACGATCTTGTTTGAAGAGCGCAGCGAGCACTTTGCGGTTCCTAGGTGTATTGGACTAGGAGATGTCTCCCACCTTTATGCTGGCGGCATGAACTATCGCCCGAGGGGATTAATGGGCAATCATGTTTAAGTTGAAAGATTAAGAACATTGCCTATGAAGTGAAAGGCCATCCCACAGAGGATGGCCTTTTTACTAGCTCTATATGATCGGAACGAATAGGCCACTCTTCAACGTGGATTTAATTTCACCTGTGCCCCTTTACCACCTGTCTGGATGCCAGTGTCCTTCGTTCCAACTTCCTTCAAGTCAGTCACTAGTCGCTCCAATACGGCCTTGGAAGCAGCAGCTTCTTTGGCGCCGGATGCCTTCACGACTAATTGCACTGGCTTGCCAGAACGGAGATGCTTCTCTGCCTGGCGAAGCTTCGTATCGTAATCATGCTCTTCAATATGAGCCGTGAAGCGGAGTTCTTTGACCTTCTCCTTGCTGCCACCTTTTGCAGTTGAGCCACCAGTAGCCTTGCGTGCTGAGGCTGCCTCCTTCTGCGCGGCCGCTTTTGCTTTGCCTTTTGCAGTTAGGCTGCAGGGCGGTGGGCTGCTCATTAGCGAGGTGCATACCAGATCAGCACCTGCCGATCTGGCCATGGCCAGCGCTTCTTCTCGGGAGACGATGCCCAGCTTCTCGCCTCTAAGTCCTGTAAGGACTACTTCGGATGCTCTGATTTGTTCGTTGATTAATACTGCCACTTCTATGAATCCTCCCTGAGAACAATGATATAGCTATCATATATGGAAGTTGCTTGTGGTTCAAATGTGGAGAGTAGGATTAGCGTTACTAGTCCTCTCAATTTCCTCTTTTATGATTTGTATGAATAGTTTTTTAGATGATGTTGCTAGATATTCTTGGTTGCGCCTCTGCAATATACCCACTTGAATGAACGGCTCGCTTAGTTCAACATCGATTTTTACGATATCTGTCATTAAAGATGTCGAATCAAGCACTACCCCCACCCCAGGGTTCTTTCTTATAAAATGAGGAATAGCAGAAATTTGACTTATGGTGGATAGAGTGGGCTTTGATTCGAATCTCGAAAATTGCTTAGCTAACCGAAGATAATATAAGCAAGTGTGTCCTCCAGCTATAATTGGATATTCAAGAATTTCTCGAAATGGAATATCGTGTCGTCCGCTTAAAGGATGATTGTGATCTACTATAAAAGCGATTTTCTCGTGATAGAGCGGTTCGAAATAAAAGAAAGACAGGTCGGACGGCTCACCGCAGATGGCGAAATCGAGTTCACTTTGTAGGACGAGTTGCGAGAGGGAATCAGTGTTACCCTGAATGAAGTTACATGCCATTTTGGGTTTTTGCTCATGAAACTTTCCCAAGGCGTTCGGTAGGACGGATTCCATCATGGATTCAATGCCTCCGATATGAAGTGTGCCAATTTCGTCATGCTGTAAAGCCTTGGTGAGTTCTGTTACATAGTTCCAATGTTGAATAAGGTTGTCGATTTCCGCTGCAAAGACTTGCCCTGCACTTGTCAGTTCTACTTCCCAGCCTCTGTGAAAGAGTTGTATGCCAAGTTCTTTTTCAAGACGTTGAATTTGGTTTGTAATGGTAGACTGCGCATAATTCAACTTCTCTGCAGCGCGTGAGAAAGTCCCTTCTTGAAGGATGGTCTTAAAAGCCATCAGTTCTTTTAGATCCATCAACTGTCACCTCTATCGGTATAATTGATTAAGATTATTATCTTATTCAATTATATAAATTATAAGAGTGAGGGTACAATAAAAGAATTCCAAAGAAGGAGTGAATTGATTTGCCATTCATTAGAGTCAGTTATTTGGAGCAACAATACGATATTCATCAGCTAGAAGGAATATGCAGAGCGATTATGAGTGCACTAATTCAGCATTTCCATGTACCGGAGGATGATATGTTTCAGGTTTTTCATGCGCATAAAGCGGGGGAGTTTTTTTATAGTAAAGATTATTTAAATATTGAACGAAGCGACGGACTGATATATATCCAAGTTACGCTAAAATCCGGAAGATCAACGGAGCAGAAAACAAGCTTTTACGCGATGCTAGCCGAGGGATTATCGATGACGCTAAACATCAGAAAAGAAGATATATTCATTGTGCTCGTCGACACGGAATTCGAAGATTGGTCGTTTGGTAACGGTGTTGCTCAAATGCTACAACCTCCGGTTAGGGAGGTGTAATATGGCGAATCGGAAAATCGTCACAAATGTACGGGAATCGTTAGGGGAGTTCGCTCCGGCATTCGTCGACTACTCGGAAAATGTGTTATTTGGGGACTTATGGAGACGTGAACAATTATCACTTCGGGATCGTAGCATGATTACGATTTCTGCTTTGGTGATGGGAGGCATGACGGAACAACTCCCCTATCATTTGCGCTTGGCTTTAGAGAACGGATTACAACTTGAAGAAATCGTGGAGGCCATTACCCACCTTGCTTATTATGTAGGTTGGCCGCGAGCCTCTTCAGCTTTAGAGGTTGCAAAGGATGTAATAGGAAAAAATAAATAACGTCTGACTTTTTTAATCTCATCCGTAACCTTTAGGAACTTCATTGGCACTTGTATATAATACGGAAGAAGGGAGCGAGCGAAGGTATGCTTCAGTATATTGAAGAGGCAGGGCGAGGAGATCGTCAAGCTTTTGAACAGATCGTTAGGCATTTTACACCAATGGCGAATGCAGTTGCGTATGAAAAGCTCCACGATTACCAATTAGCGGAGGATGCTGTGCAGGAAGCCTTCACAGAAGCCTTCCTGCATTTGAATAAATTAAGAGAAGTAGAGGCATTTCCAGGCTGGTTTAAAGCGATTGTGGCAAGGCAGTGTTATCGTATCTTGCGAAGAAAGCAGCATCCTGCACTACCTTACGATGAAGCTGTGGAATCGAGAGAATCTTCATTTAATGTGACAGACATTATTGAGAAAAAAGAAGCACGACGACTGCTTCACGAGTCTATAGATGCATTGACATCCAATATGCGGATCGCCGTTCAACTATATTATTTTCAGGGATATTCCCTTCAAGAGATTGCTGACTTTCTGGGGACCTCAGTCCCGGTATTGAAGAAACGACTCTTTGATGCTCGCCGCAAGCTTAAGGGTGCGCTACCTGTTGCGGATGTTCTCTCCGTGTTCAATCATTTGTACGAAGGAGGAAAAGGTGTGCTTCATATTGTAAACGGAGATGTAGTGGGAGAGAAGCTGCGTCAGGGAATTGTGCAAGGCGATGTATTAGTATGGAGAGAGGTATACTCTCATGGTCCGGTCTTTTTAGAGCCTTGGGAACAGAATAACCGCTTAGTAAGAGCGCATTATTTAGAACAAACGTTGGGGATTCCGCAGAAGGAATTTATACAGATCAGTAAGGAACAGGAAAAGATCTTAGCTGATTTTCATAAATATGATGAAGTTGTATTATGGTTCGAACATGATCTATTCGATCAGACGATGCTGTGCTATTTGCTCCATTGGTTCTCGAAGCAGAAGAAGGGATCCACGAAGCTGAGTTTATTGTGCATTGGGGAATATCCCGGCATTGAGCTGTTTCGAGGACTTGGACAACTATCTGTAGAGCAAATGGAGACTTTATCAGGAACGTGGAAGTTAATCGGCGACAAGGAGCTAAAGGTAGGCCAAGAACTCTGGGAAGCCTATGTATCACCGAATCCAGAATCATTACAACAGCTACTAACTAAGGATACGTCCGCATTGCCATTTGCACATGACGCCTTCATAGCGCATTTATCTCGTTTCCCATCGATCTATAATGGACTTGGTATTGTTGAACAGATCACGCTGCGGATGGTCCAAGAGGGAATAAAATCACCCTATGAGCTGTTCAAAAATGTGGGAGATAAGCTTCATATACTAGGCATGGGAGATTTGCAATATTGGCATATTCTAAGACAGATGGCACAAGACCCATACCCGTTACTGCAAACGCGTGGCTTGAAGGAATTTCCCGGTTATAACGAACCGGCGATGCCCTTTCAAGATTGTGAAGTTGTATTAACAGCGTTCGGAGAGAACGTAATGTCTGGTAAAGAGGACTGGGCCGAGAAGAAAGGGATTGATGAGTGGTATGGCGGGGTGCATCTGCAAGGCGTAGCTCCACGCTGGCGATGGAATTCGTCTTCACAAACGATTCAATAATATACGATTCTTTCGGCTCCATGTCGAAGAAAGGGCTGTCCCAAGAGTGGTGAATGCTACTTATGGGCAGCCCTTTAATTCAATCATTATTCATAAACGTCTTATGATAGGCGTTACGATATTGGGTCGGTGTCATGTTTTCGTATTTTCGGAAGAGGCGCATGAAATATTTATCGTCGGTGAACACCTAGCTTTGAATAAAGTATGGCAGGATGGAGACGTTGTCGAATATGATATTCCGATGTCGGTAAGAATCGAGTCCATGCCGGATAATCCAAACCGAATTGCATTCCTCTATGGACCGCTTGTGCTTGCAGGTGATTTTGGACCTATAAATGCTGAGCTAGGCAGTGATCGCGCCCTTGCTTCTATATTAATCGGAGATCGCGAGACGCTAACGGACAGCCTGATTCAGTCTAACGTTAGCAAAAATGTGTTCCGGATGAAAGTTTTAGGATATGCAGGAGACCATGAACTTCGTCCTTTCTACCCTATGCATGATCATCGTTATTCCGTGTATTGGGATTTGTTCACGTCAGAGGAGTGGAAGCTGGTAGAGGCTGAATATCGCGAGGCTGTCGAGAGCAATCTGCTGCTTGAACAGCTAACCGTAGACTCGGTGCAACCTGCTGAAATGCAGCCTGAACGAGACCATAATTTCGAAGGGGAGCATGTAGGCTTAGGCAAAATCTACAACCGCAAGTATCGCGACAGCTGGATCAATGGCTGGTTCTCTTTCACAATGGAAGTCTTGGCAGAGGAGCAAGTGGATCTGGTAGTAACGTACTTGAAGTCCAACGATACTTCGGTGGCCTTCGATATTACGGCAGATGGTGAACAGCTTGGACTAGGTGTCCTTGAGTCTGAAGAGATGAACAAGCTGGAGACGATTCGTTACGAGCTTCCACAGATGATTACGAGCAGCAACTCAGCGGTTACGATCAAGTTCGCTTCGCATGAAGGACATAAGGTGGGCCAAGTGGCAGGACTACGTATCGTCAAACGTAATTCTTGAAATATATGGATTAGAGAATTATAATAGGAACAATTCTTTTAATTGGGGTGAAATGGATGTCTTTCCGTATCGTTCGAAGTAACTAGTTATCGGGCTGGGTCAAACGCGTACCAGCTATCAAGGGGGGAGTCTACCCTTTTGATTCATTAACTAGAGCTTTGAACGGTGCCAGAGGCAGCTATTTGTATAGAGCCAGGCACTTAACCTATTTAACTTAGAGAACCGTGTATTTGTGGATGGTTTTTTACAGTTGGATGGAGAGGGTTGCCTGGCTTTTTACATTCAATTGAAAGAGGAGGAAGAATGTTATGTTAAAAAAGAGTCTAGCTCACCTGAAATGGTGGATATGCGGTTATATTTTATTGGGTTTTACTATTCAACTGCTGAGTAGTTTAGGCATTGTGGTGTTTCAAAAAATATTAGACAAGGCCACTGTGATGGGCAGCTTCGGTGAGATATTTAATTTAATCTTGGTGTACGGCGTTTTGCTGGCTGGGGTGGTGATCCTAAATTATGTGGATGAATACCCTAGTGTGTATTTATCGAACAGTATAACGGAGAGGTTAAAGATACTTGCACTATCTAAAATATCCAAAATCGACTATCAAGCCTATCAGGATATGGGCACAGGCCAGATGATTAAAGTGATCGAGAATGGAGCAGCAGCTGGAAACAGCATGATTTTCTCCTTTTTCCTCAAAACATTACATGAGTTATTGCCCACTCTTC
Organism: Paenibacillus pseudetheri; assembly: GCF_924513355.1. Lineage (NCBI taxonomy): Bacteria > Bacillati > Bacillota > Bacilli > Caryophanales > Paenibacillaceae > Paenibacillus > Paenibacillus pseudetheri. The sequence continues at coordinate 104,561 of NZ_CAKMAB010000006.1, read as the reverse complement.
TGTTCAGTCTTATCTTTATCAGCTTCTATGATTTAAGGATCATGGTAGTGATTGCTGCTGGCTACGTGGTCGTCTTTTTGATAACGAATCTGCTGTTGAAATTTCTGTATGCGATGAAGGCGGCCATTCTACAGGAACAAGAAAAGATGTCCAGATTCTCTATCCGTGGCTTTATGGAATTGGTCGTCTTCCGAACTAATAAACGATATGAGAAAGAGATCGATAAGTTAAGCCAAACCGCACGCACTATCATTCATAAAAATGCCCAGCTGCAAATGATCCACGAAGCTTTTTTCGCGATATTCGAGTTGTTTGTCACGGTAATTAAAGTCGTCGTCTTGATTTATGGTGTAAAAAGCATCGTCGCTGGCGAGAGCTCTCTTGGTGTTGTGGTCGCATTGTTTATGTTTATTGATAAGATATACTCGCCGATTGCCATCTTTAATGTTCTATTTGTAGATTACAGACTGAATAAAGTGACCTACAAGAGATTTGAGGAATTTATTGAGGCACCAGAAGATAGGAATTTGGAGTCCGGAGAAGTCGTCACTGAGATCCACGGTAATATTGAACTTAGGGATGTATCTTTTGATTATGGACAAGTGAAGATCTTGAATAATCTATCCTTTTCGATTGCGCGGGGAACGTCCGTTGCTATTGTCGGATTAAGTGGGGGTGGGAAATCTACCTTGATTAAACTGATCGTAGGCTTATTAAAAAAGGACAAAGGTGAACTCTTATTGGACGGTAGGGATATCGATGAGATCCATCTGGATAGCTACTATGATCATATCTCTTACTTATCACAAGACACGCCGATTTTTGACGCTACGATTAGGGATAATATTGTATTTGATGAACATTCCTTGTCCGATGAAGAGTTGTATGAGATTTTGGAAAAGGTTCATCTGCAGGAAAAGGTAAGCCAATTACCGGATCGTTTAGACACTTTGGTAGGTGAAAAAGGGGTTAAATTATCAGGCGGTGAGAGACAGCGATTAGCTTTTGCCAGAATCATTGCTCAGAAAAGAAACATTTTAATTCTAGATGAACCTGTTTCTGCACTTGATAATATCACGGAGCAAAGTCTAATGGAGACGATTTTGCAGGAATTTAAGGACAAAACCATCATTATTGTTGCCCACCGACTAAATTTTATAAAAGACGTTGATAAAATACTGGTAGTGGACCAAGGCTCGGTCGTGGGTGAAGGAAAGTTTGATGATTTAATAGAGCATTGCGAAGCTTTTGAAGCGTTATGGAATAGAAAAATATCGTTTACAAATGCTGATTAAATTGTTAACCTCTTCTAAAAAGAGGTGCAGTCTATGGCTTGGCCAACACATATTGTAGCGGCAGGTGGATTCGCAGAAAATGAACAAGGAGATATCCTTTTAGTAAAGACGCATGATGGTGGATGGGTATTTCCTGGTGGACAAGTAGAGGTCGGAGAGAACCTGGTGGATGCATTAATTCGAGAGATTAAAGAGGAAAGTGGAATAGATGTCACGGTATCTCAATTGATTGGTGTGTATTCCAATACAGGCATTCATAAATGGTATGACGGTGTAACCGATGTTCCTACCAAGGTTATGTTTGATTTTATCTGCAAGCCCGTAGGTGGGGAATTATGTACCTCTGAGGAAACCTCTGAAGTGATGTGGGTGGCAAAAGAGAAAGTGCTTGATTGGATTACACAACCGGCTATTCGTACGCGCTATCAAGCTTATTTGGATTACGATGGGAATACGAGGTATATGGATTATGTAACTGGAGACACGTTTGAAGTTAATTTGGATCGAACGGTGTAAAATAAAAGTGATAGGCCATCCTGCAAAGGATGGCTTTTTAAAATATAAGAAAGTATAAGTTTCACGCGCCAAAGGTTACGCTTGTTATGCTTTGATGCCCTCAAAAGCAGAGGTGATCAAATATTTCACAAAAGCTTTGTTTAGCTCATCCCCTGTGATTAGAAGCCGATAAAATATCGGTCCATAGAGCAGATCAATCGTGATCCCAATATCCAGATCCGCTTTTAATTGGCCTCGGGTTACCCCACGCTCCAACAACTGTCGCGCCTCTTGGCGGCGGGGAGCGAAAAACCTCGTACGATAGGCCTCAGCAAGGCCAGCATCGAATTGCCCTTCACCGATCAATTCGGTAATGACCTTTCCTTCTCGGCTGCGAAGAAAGCTGGCCAGATTTGTGGCATGGATCATAATATCGTCCATGACCGAACCGGTGTCTGGCACTGGCAATCTTGCGGAAGCTGCAGAAAGGTAGCCATCCATGATCACGGCTGCTTTGTTGGGCCACCACTTATAAATGGTTGCTTTGCTTACCTTAGCCCGCTCGGCAATTTTCTCTACAGTCACCGCCCCAAATCCGGTCTCCAGTAGCAGGTCATACGATGCTGCCAGAATAGAAGCCTCGGCTTCGCTATTGCGCGGCCGTCCTCTTTTTTTATCCATCAGAGATCCCTCCCGATTCATATATCCTTTGTCTACCTTTCGGTTTAAAAAAAGAAACTATACGTTCATTATACAAAAGGTTATACGAAGTAGCCAATCGCCTATTTACAAAACTGAACGTTCAGTATATATTTAAATCAATTAATGAACGGTTCGTTCAGTATTTAAAGTCGAAGGGTGGAGATCTTATGAATCAAGGAAGACGAGTGAATCCTGTAAGTTCAGTAAGTTCAGTGAATCCAGCGAAGGAACATTCGGAAGGAAAGACGATCCCTGGATGGATTACATTTCTATTAGCGGCCTCCTGCGGACTAATTGTGGCTAATCTGTATTACGCCCAAACCCTGATCGGACAGATCGCCCAAGCTACGCAGCTTTCTTCTGGGGCAGCGGGTCTGATTGTAACTTTGACCCAGGTAGGATACGTTCTTGGACTTTTGTTCGTTGTACCGCTTAGCGATATTATTGAAAATCGCCGCCTGACAGTGGTATCACTGGCTGTGGTGGTGGTGTCACTGGTAGCAGCCACACTGGCTCCGAATGCGGCGATCTTTCTGGGAGCGTCTCTGTTCATTGGCCTTGGTTCCGTAGCTGCCCAGATTCTTGTGCCGTATGCGTCTTTTCTGGCTGCTGAAGAGCAGCGCGGCCGGGTGGTCGGTAATGTAATGAGTGGGCTGCTGCTCGGTATTATGTTCGCCCGGCCACTGGCTAGTTTTGTCTCTGGATTGTGGGGCTGGCATGCGATTTATGCTATATCCGCCGTAGTGATTGCCTTATTAACATTTCTATTATCCCGTGTGCTGCCGCAGCGCCAACCTGTGCCTACAATGAATTATGGCGGATTGATCCGTTCTCTAGGTACTTTACTGAAGAGTACGCCAGTGTTACGCCGCCGGGCAATTTATCAGGCTAGCCTGTTTGGAGCTTTCAGCCTGTTCTGGACGACGGTCTCTTTGCACCTGGCCGATACGTATCATTTAAGTCAGCAAGGCATTGCCTTGTTTGCGCTGGCCGGAGTGGCTGGGGCTATCGCATCTCCAATCGCTGGGAGATTGGCTGACCGGGGCTGGACCCGGCCGTTGACCGGACTTGCGTTTGTGCTGGCAGCTGTGGCTTTTCTGCTAGCTTACTTGTTTCAGGACGATTCGAGAGTAACACTTGGATTGCTGGTTGCAGCAGCTATTATGCTGGATATGGGGGTATCGGGTAATCTGGTGCTTGGACAAAGGGCGATTTATTCCCTTGGCAACGAGGCGAGAGGACGTTTAAACGGATTATTTATGGCGATATTTTTTGTAGGCGGAGCCGTTGGCTCTTCACTAGGCGGCTGGGCATATGCGTACGGAGGCTGGAGTCTGACCAGCTTGATCGGTCTGGCGCTGCCGATCTTGGCTTTCCTGTACTATTTAACGGAGAAGAAGCAAGCGTAAGGCGTTCAAATAAAGCAGGTACTTACAAGGACTGCTCTCCGGGCTGGATATAGTCAGCCTAGAGAGCAGTCTTTTTTAAAAAAATGCTACATCGTATAAGGATTCTGGCGAATCATTTGAATAAGGTTTGCTGCCGAGGCGGATAACGGTTCATTTTTTCGCGTACAGATCGCAATGCTATTCTTCAGAAGTATTCCTTCAACATAAACTCGGCATAATTCTCCACGTTCAACATATTCGCGAACAACGAGTGAAGAGACGAAGTTAGCGCCATACCCGGCGATAACGGCTTGGATCGCTTCATGAAGTCCGTTAAATTGCAAAGAGATCGTAGGACCTGGCGTATTATATGTACGGCATAACGATAATAATCTCTCTCTCGTCGAACTCCCTTCCTCACGCATGACAAAAGGCTCCTTCATCATTTCGGATAAAGAAATTTGCTGATTCGCATAGGGGTGATGGGGTGCGACCACAAACCATAACTCATCCTGAAATAACTCTTCTGTCCGGATCGTATCTGGATAGGCCTCGGTAATCCCTCCGTAAATCGCCATATCCACGTCTACATTTAGCAGCTGCTTCAGGGCATCGCTTGAATTGGTGGTGGTAATCACCATTTCCACTTGCTCATATTGTTGCTTGAACTTTGCGATCCAGGTAGGGATAAGGAAATGAGCAGGCAAATACGTCGCGGCTAGACGGATACTTCCATTCGTGCCGTTAACATAATCCTGAGTGAATTGTTCGATCTGCTGTTCGACAGCGAACAGTCTTTTCGCGAGTAGGGCAAGCTCTTCACCCGCATCCGTTAAAGCAATTCCTCTACCTTGAGGCTTGAATAGGGCGAAGGATAGTTCCTTTTCGAATTTCTTGATCTGAGCCGTAATCGCAGGCTGACTGATATTTAAAGTTTCTGAGGCGCGTGTCACGCTACCCGTTGATGCGATCACATGGAATAAGCGTAAGGCGTGTAGATTCATGGTTAAGCTCCTATCTGCTCTCGTTTAATTCATATATAAAATATATAATTTTGGTTTAAAGATATATTATATTTATGATTATAACTGATTTACAATACAGGTATAAAGTTGAAGTTGAAGTTGAATCTTTAATTAGGGAAAAGGAGTACCGAAGAGGAGGTTTGGAACTGTAGGAGCGTCAGCGACCGCCTTTGTCTACGGATTTCACCACGAATAGTGGTTTTAATCGAAGAAATCTGGAGACAACAGCGGCCGGAAGTCCAAACACTCCTCGTAGTTACGACCGATCCCTAATTGTGGAAATGAAAATTTTATTTCAAAGGAGAAGTGATAAATATGAATCAACCGACTACATGGGATAAAGTCGATCAGTACATTACAGAGCGCTTAATTCCGCAGGACTCCGTGCTGGAGGAAGTGTTGTTCGCCAATCAACAGGCAGGGCTGCCGCCCTTTGATGTCTCACCTAGTCAGGGTAAATTCCTTAACCTATTGGTTCAAATGAAAGGTGCACGCCGGATTCTGGAGATTGGCACTTTGGGTGGGTACAGTACAATTTGGATGGCAAGGGCGCTCCCGTCTGACGGACATATCGTTACCTTGGAGCTGGATCCATCACATGCTCAGGTGGCTGGGGCCAATTTCGCGCTTGCTCAAGTAGATGATCTGATAGAACTTCGTATAGGCGATGCTTTGGGGCAATTGTCTCAGATGAAACAAGAGGGTGTGGAAACCTTTGACTTTATATTTATTGATGCCGATAAACCCAACAACCCTAACTATTTACAGTGGGCGCTTCAATTTTCCCGGCCCGGTACGGTGATTATAGGCGATAATGTGATTCGTGAAGGCGAGATTATTAACAAGAATAGCAAAGATCCTCGTGTAGTAGGCGTACGGGAATTTTATGATCTGTTGGCTGAAGAGCCTAAGATTTCGGCTACTGCCATTCAGACAGTGGGAAGTAAAGGATATGATGGTTTCGTATTGGGGATTGTGAATAGCTGATATATGTATTGCAATATCCAACAATTGTAATATAATCTATTGAAAATCCAATAGTGAGGGGTACTTTCTATGCAACCTACATTTGAAACACAAAGGTTAATACTAAGACCGTTTCAATCCACAGATGCAAGTAAAGTTCAAGAGCTTGCTGGGGATATAGAAGTAGCTAGAACAACGCTGTCTATTCCTCATCCATACCCTGATGGAGCGGCTGAATCTTGGATTGGTGCCTGTAGGAAAAGCGCAGACGAAGGGGAAGGATTTCCTTTTGCTTTAATTAGTAAAGAGAGTAATACCTTAATAGGCTGTATGAGTCTAAATATAGACAAATCGCATAAAAGAGGTGAGCTTGCTTATTGGGTAGGAAGATCTTTTTGGGGAGATGGCTATGCGACCGAAGCAGCTAAGCGATTAATTGATTTTGGATTTGAAGACCTCGCATTAAATAAAATATGGGCAGCGGCAATGACTAGAAATCCTGCCTCCTCTAACGTTATGAAAAAAGCTGGAATGAGATTTGAAGGGGAATTTAAACGGCATATTTTAAAATGGGATAAATTCGAGGATATAGTCTTCTACGGGTTAACTAGAATTGAATATGAAGATAGGGGAGAAGAGGTATGATCTTTTCTGATATTGGTTTAATTACAGAGGATGTAACCACTTTGACAACATTTTATGAAGTTATATTGCAAACCAAAGCTGAAGGTGATCACATTCATGCTACCATTGAAACGAAGGGTACTGGATTGGCAATATACCTAAAGCAAGCCGCGGAATCAGATATGAAATTTGATTTTTCTAAATATTGGGGATCTGGTAATTTCACATTAGGCTTTAATGTTGATGATGTTGATATGGAGTATGAACGACTAAAGGCACTTCATGTAGAATTTGTAACTGTACCTACCACCTATGGTTGGGGGGCAAGATCACTACATTTTCGGGACCCGGATGGCAATATCATATGTTTTAGAAGTAAAGTAAAAGGGTACTCCTAAACCATGATGGCTTTTGGAATACCCTCTTTGTTTTAAAGCGACTCTTTAATCACTTTTTTATAATAGAACACGGACAGCACTGCAAAGATCGAATACAAGGCGGTGTATAGCAGCATCACCAGAATCATCGGTGTCATGAGCTCTGTACCGAAGAAGAACCATCCTGATTTTACGGCGAAGTAACTGTGAAGCAATCCAATGACTAATGGAATCCCAAAATTGAACAATTGTTTCATCTGAATCCCTCTAAGCAGATCACCTTGCGTGAAACCAAGCTTTCTTAGGATCGTGTAGTTGGGCTTTTCGTTCTCACTCTCATCCATTTGTTTAAAGTAGAGAATGCATCCAGAGGTAATCAGGAATGTTAACCCCAGAAAGGCCACGATAAACATGATGAGTCCCATATTTTGCTTTTGATTATTTTTCGTCTCCAGTTGAGAGTCGGTTATGCTGTCCTTTTTAAAATTCATATTCTGAAAAAGCTCATTAGCTTGTTTAACACTTGCCCGTTCCTTCATATCGATTCCGATATTAAGAGAGGATTTTTTTTGAAGGGCTGGATCTAGATTGTTCTGTAAGCGTTCGAAGACCGTTTCGTCTACAATAGCTACGGGTAAGCCGCCACCAGTGAAATACCCTAAAATAGGTGCGTCCTTATTTATAGTTGTATATGTCTGCGGAATAACCTCATGCGCTCCCTTAAACTCAATGGGGCCTTCGTCTTTCATCGAAATCAGATTATCGAGTGCACTGCTTGTCTTTGTAAAATAGGTCTCATCCGGTGATACATCGATGCCTTCAAGTTCATTTTCGCTAATGACTGGAAGGGTCATAATCTTAGAGACTATACCGGAGCTCTTTGGAGTCTCACCGAGGACCTTTTCCATATTCACATCTACCTGAATGACTTCTGTCTTTTTTTCTGTAAACACTAAATTCTTCGCAGTTAATACCTCTTTAAATCGTTCGGCATCATGGATATCTGTAAGAATAAAATCTGACGGGACATAGAGCTTCGCATTTTTCTCAGCAGAGTAGAATGAGATGTAGCTCAAGGATAATAGACCTATTGCGAGTGCCGATACCGTTGTAATGACTGTCAGTAAAACGGCGTTTGATTTCATTCGGAACATAATGGAGGAGAGAGACAATACCTCTTTAATGTTTAAATACCCATTTTTCTTTTTACGAATGAGATGAAAGATAAAGCTTACTGAGCCTTTATAGAAAAGATAAGTCCCAATGATAACTGAAGCCAGAATAGTGATCATGGCTATAGATAGCTCAGTCATTGATGTTAAGTCTCCACTAAATAATCGGGATGAAATCGAATAGCCAAGCAGGATCAATCCAATCCCAGCGATCCCTATAATCATTTCAAAGACGGACAGCTTTTTTACGTTGCCTTCTGTGGTTGAGGTCACCCGGAATAAGGATAGAATGCTTTGTCTTTTAATAAATCCATAATTCATCAGCATGATCAAAAGATAGATTACAAAGAATACGATCAGCGTTTGAACCAGGGCTGGGGTAGAAAAACGAAGGGATGCTATCGCATCGATCCCCATTATTTTAAAAAGAATCATTAGAATTAATTTGGAAATAGAAAAGCCTACGGCTATTCCTAGAATTAAAGAACCAAAATATAGGATGAAGTTCTCGGCCGAAAGAATCCGGAAAATTTTATTTTTGGTCATCCCAATTAACTGGAACAAGCCAATTTCTTTCCCCCGACGTTTGATGAAGATGGTGTTAGCATATAACAGGAAAATGGATACAATCGCGACCAGTAAGACCGAGGCTGCCTTGATTGCTGCGCCACCTTTGATCGAGCCTTCTACCGCATCCATCGAAGGATCGTATTGCAACGTAACAAAGGCGAAATATAAGGCCACGCTAAAGACGAGAGCAAATACATACAGATAGTAATTTCTGATGTTTTTTCGCAGATTTCGAAGCATCAGTACATTAATGCTCATTCTGCACACCACCTAGTACACCTTGTGTTTTTATGATGTCGTTGAAGAAGACTTGTCTTGATTGTTCTCCTTTATTTAATTGCGTATAGATCGTACCATCCTTTATAAAAATAACTCTACTGCAATAGCTAGCTGCCACTGGATCATGTGTAACCATAACGATCGTTGCTTTACGTTTTTGATTTAGTTCACTCAGCTTATTTAATAAATCAGAAGCAGATTTAGAATCCAAGGCCCCAGTAGGCTCATCAGCAAAAATAATGCTTGGATCATGAATGAAGGCTCTAGCTGCAGAGGTGCGTTGTTTTTGACCCCCAGAGATTTCATTCGGGTACTTATTTTTTAACTCTAAAATCCCCAGCTCCCTCGCGACGTTTTCGAATTTCTCATTGGCGATTTTCTTGGGGGTGTTGGTTATGGATAGCGGTAATAAGATGTTCTCCTTCACCGTCAGCGTGTCCAAGAGATTGTATTCTTGAAAAATAAATCCTAAATGATTTTTCCGAAATTCAGCTAATTGCTTTTCTTTCATATTAGAAATTTCAGTACCCTCAATGGTAATCGATCCGTTGCTGATCTGATCAATTGACGAGAGAACGTTAAGCAGGGTGGTCTTTCCTGAACCGGAAGAGCCCATGATCCCAACAAATTCGCCTTCTTCTATAGAAATATCCAGACCACTCAACACGGATTGTTTGTTTAATTTATTTCCGTAGCTTTTATGAATTTTAGTGGCTTCAAGAATTGCCATAATGATTCACTCCCTTTTTATACTCGTTCTTTTTGTATAGCTTTATTATAAAAGGCTTTGCCGTTCTTATCCTTCGATTGCCCGAACAAAATAAAAAAGCATGTGACATTGTTGTCACACGCTTGAGAGCTTCACGAATTCATTTTTAAGCGGAAAGGTTAAAGTGAACGTCGTCCCTGATCCGAGCCTCGACTCAACTCCGATGACGATCAACAAGGATTGCGCTGCTTTTTTGGCTAAATATAAACCCATACCTGTGGCGGCATTGTCGCGATGCACGGTGGTGGAAGTAAATCCTCTATCAAAAATACGAGGCAAATCCTTGGGATCTATTCCGCGTCCACTGTCCTTCACCTCAAGAACGATATGCTCAGCTTGCTGATAGCTATTCACTGTAACATCTGAAGCTTCACTATATTTTACGGCGTTGGTTAGGAGTTGTCGGATAATAAAAGCCAGCCATTTGGCATCACTAAGCGCTTCAGCTACTTCCAAGTTCAGCTCAAAGCCGATTCCCTTCTGAATACACCAGGATTGCAACGTCTTAATCTCCCCGAAAATAAGCGTTTCTAAATCGATATGTTCTATATACAAATCATTCTCAATAAAGGGAATCCGCCTTTGATGGAGCTGTTGGTCCAGTAAGAGATGTATTCGCAGCCATTCATAGGTCAGATTTTTCTTCATTACGTCATCTTCCATACGCTCAATCATTAGGTGCATCGCTGTCAAAGGGGTCTTCACTTCATGAATCCATGATAATAGTTCATCTTTTTCCTGTTCTAACGTCATTTGATTATGCGAAGCAGTCTGTTTCAACCATCTAGCTTGGTTGGTGATGCTCTCTTCAATAATTTGCTCAAACGGGCTTTCGGGTGTGGCGATACTCGTTATGTCCAGATCATCATCTCGCTCAGCTAAGCTTTTATAGAACCTGGTTTCTCTGGGATAGCGAAGGATCAAGAACATCACGAAAAAAAGCATCGACAAGGAGACCAGATAGAGAACTGAAGAGAATGGGATGGATGCATCCATATAGGTGACAAAAAGTATAAAAAGATTGGTAAAGAGGACTAGTAGGATCCAGCTACTTCTTTCCAAGAGATACTTTTTAATCATAGTGCTTCCTCTTCGATGGCCATATACCCTTGTCCCACTTTCGTTTCAATGAAAACACCTAAGCCTATCTCATCCAGCTTCTTTCGCAGCCGATTTATGTTGACGGTAAGGGTGTTGTCACTTATAAAACGTTTATCATCCCACAAGCTATTGATTAATTCCTCGCGGGTGACGATTTTATTTTTTTTCTCAATAAGCAATTTCAATATAAAAATCTCATTTTTCGTAAGCTCAATCGATCCCATATCATGCGTCAATACATTTCTCTCATAATCCACGGTTGCTCCGCACCATGTCTTGAGCTCAGGGTTATCTGTGTTGTAATTGTAGACGCGCCGAAGAATCGCTTGTACTTTGGCAATGAGTACATCGAAATGGAAGGGCTTTTGAATATAGTCATCGGCTCCAAGCTGCATCGACATTACCATATCCGTAGGATGATCCCGGGACGATAAGAAGATAATCGGAAGGTTGGAGTGGGAACGAATCATTCGGCACCAATGAAACCCATCAAATTTAGGTAATTGGATGTCGATGATGACTAAATCAGGTTTGATCTCTATAAATTCCTGCGTGACATTGCTGAAATCTTGAATACCATACACATCATAAGACCACTGAGTAAGTCGCTCTTTGATCTCATTAAACAGCGTTGAATCGTCTTCGATTAATAATAGCTTGAACAAATGCTCCACCACACTTTTAGTTAGCTTTACAGCATTTTAGATAATACATCCTGATAATGCTTAAACTCTTTGGCTTCATTTAGATTAGGGCATGTCCTTAAGGATAGTAGAGCACTTTCGATTAAGAACTGTCTCGGTTCCTTGTTGTTCATGATTTCTTCCTGGATAAAGTATAACAGCTTTAGATAATTGGTGAGGTTCGCATCACCAGGCGCAAAGGATCTCTCTATAACTTTCTTCAAGCTTATGGTCGCAAAGGATAGATCATTATTGAAAAAGTCAGTGTATTCCGATGCGGGCAATAACTTATCCACGTGATCTGGTGAGATGAGTTGAATGCCCATTTCACTTACTTCTTCAACAATGGTTTGGATAAGCGTAGTGCAATAATCAATGATTTGCTTAGAGGTGATGACTTCATTCATAGCATTGTTGATTTGCAGCATATTTTGCAGAATCCCGTTAAAAATGATGGCTCCATCCAGTAAATAGGGTTTTTTATCCGCAGGGAAAATATGAAGGAAACGTTCATATACCCAGGTTAGCAGGCTGAACTTTGTTTTTTTGATAAATGTAATTAAGTCTGGATCATTGGAGACCAAAGCATCTTCAACGAGCTGTAATAATTTATTTTTTTTATTGATTTTCATGACTAGCTGAACCTGCTCGGCAAAAATCTTAATGTCAGAGGGATCTTGACCAATGAGCATTGAATTTCGCCCTTCTTCAAGCTGAATGTGAATAGACGTGAATACAGCCTTAAAGAGATCTCCTTTGGAAGGGAAATAGTTATAAAAAGATCCTTTGGAGATCCGGCTATGATTCAAAATATCCTGAATGGATGTGGCGTGATAGCCTTTTTCAATAAATAATTCATGTGCTTTATGAACCACTTGCTCTTTTCGTTTATTTATCATCTGAGGTGCCCCTTTAAGCGGAACTCTTTGTTCCAATATAGACTAGCGTATATTTCCACTTAATACAATTTCAATTTTAAATGATTTTTGTCTTGCCAAGCGAGAAATAAGGGAGTAATATATTCTACACTGGATTATAACACGAGTTCAAATTTGAACCGTTAGTATGATTATAGAATGGAGGATTCCAAAATGAAAGCAAAGGAAAGTAAAGCGTCCTACGGGATATTGGCAATCCTCATGATTGGTGCATTTGTTGCTTTACTGAGTAATACCCTACTCAATATAGCTTTACCATCGATTATGAAGGATTTTGATGTCAGTGCCTCAACGGTACAGTGGCTATCAACGGGTTATATGTTGGTGAACGGGATTATGATTCCTTCAACAGCCTTTTTGATTCAAAAGTATACCGCGAGAAGGTTGTTCTTAATCGCCATTGGATTATTTGCGATAGGAACCTTTATCGGCGGATTAGCACCAAGCTTCCCTGTGTTGTTGATCGCCAGAATGGTTCAGGCTTCAGGGGCTGCGATCATGATGCCATTATTAATGAATGTATTGTTCACTACCTTTCCGCCTGAGAAACGTGGTTCAGCTATGGGGATGTTCGGGCTGGTTATGATTTTTGCACCAGCTATCGGACCTACATTATCTGGATGGATTATTCAGCACTATGAATGGCCTGTTCTATTCTTTATGATTGCCCCAATCGCCGTATTGGTGTTCATTCTGGCCTTCTTTAAATTGCATGATCCTAAAAAAGATGTAGTAATTAAGATCGATTTCTTATCTGTAGTTCTATCAGCGATTGGTTTCGGAGGTCTACTATACGGCTTCAGTTCCGCTGGGAACAAAGGATGGGACGATCCAATGGTCTACTCCGCGCTTATTATCGGAGCGATTGGATTAGTGATCTTCATTATGCGCCAAATGAAGATGAAGGAGCCTATGCTTAACTTCAGAGTGTACAAATATCCGATGTTCGCTTTATCCTCAGCGATTTCGATTACACTGAATATGGCGATGTTCTCAGCGATGATGTTAATGCCGATTTACCTGCAAAATATTAGAGGTATTTCACCTCTGGATTCGGGACTTCTAATGTTGCCCGGTGCGTTGATTATGGGAGTTATGTCACCAATCACAGGTAAATTGTTCGATAAATTCGGCGGTAAGGTCTTAGCGATAATCGGTCTAGCGATTGTAGTGATTAGTACGTATTTCTTTAGTGATTTGACTGAAACAACTAAATATTCGACACTCATGATTCTATATTCTGTGAGAATGTTCGGGATCTCTATGGTGATGATGCCAGTTATGACCAATGGTTTGAATTCTATCCCAGCCAAATATACGCCGCATGGTACAGCCATGAACAGTACGATTCAGCAAGTATCAGGGGCGATTGGTGGGGCACTGCTCGTAACCATTATGTCTAACAGTACTACTTCACATGTGAAAGATATGGTCGCTGATGCTGTAAGTAAATTAACGACTAAGCCTTCGGCAGACCAATTGCTTGGTATACAAAATCAAGTCATTGCGAAAGCTACTATTGAAGGAATTAACGATGCATTCTTGGTATCTGTAGGCGTAGCGATTATTGCATTTATTCTAGCCTTCTTTATTAAAAGAGGTGTACAGCCTAAGGAAACGGCAGAAGAGAAAGTGACTGCAAAGAAAGTAGCTGCTAAGCAAGTTACAACGCATTAGTCTATATTCAAAAAGGCGCTCACCTTATAGGTGAAGCGCCTTTTTTTGCAAATATAAGAAAGTAAAGATTACTTATAATGATGTGTTAATCTTGGACCATCCTGAATGACTGTGATGGAATTGTCGTTTGCGACATATAACCTGTTCGTTAGTGGATTAAGTGCGATGTTTACGCCTGTTACGGAGGGGAATACCGCGATTCTTTTAAACGTACTGGCGTTATACACGGACATTCTGTTCTTATTGAAATTACTGACAAATAAATGATTTGTAATCGGGTTGATGAATGTGCTGGAGGAGGAAGATAACACTCTAGTTGCAATCACTTTATTGGTATTTCCATTAAGCACAAAAAGCTTCCCTTGTTTAACCTGTTGAGCACTGGACACGTAAACACGGTTTGTAAGCGGATTAAGGATGACCTCGCTTTGTAACCGTCCAAGCTGTACATTCTTGAGGAGCTTGTTGGTGCGGCCATTGATCACGGAAAGAAAGCGGCTTAAGTTGTTCGCTACATAAATACGGTTCGTAATCGGATTTAGCGCAGGTGTGATTACTGGGTTGTTTCCAACCTTGATGGTTGCTATTACAGTTTGTGTACTACCGTTGATGACCGATACGGAATTGTTTATCGTGTTCGTTACATAAATGCGATTGGTACGTTTATTAATGACGATAGCGGAAGGGCGGCCACCGATCTGGATAGTAGTCCGAATGCAGTTCGATCTGCCGTCGATGACGGTTACGATGCCAGAGGCGCTCGACACATAAATCAGGTTCGTTCGAACATTAACGTTAACACTAACAGGGTTGCTGCCCACTTGGAGGGTCTTGATTACACGGTTTGTCCGTCCGCTAATTACAGATACCGTCCCATCGCGGAAGTTGGTGACGTACACACGGTTTGTTCTTGGGTTGATGGCAAGCTTGAGCGGAAATCTACCTACATGTATTGTTGCAATGATCCGATTGGTCAGGGTGCTTAATACACCAACAGTTCCGGCTGTAGTGTTAGGGTTTACGAAGTATACCCGATTGGTAATGGGATTTACCTCAATATCTCCGACAGGTACGGATGTAGGAACTGTGGTTATGATGGTGGGTAACGCCATGATATAACCCCCTCTTCAAATGACTAGATGCTTCATTATATTTAGGCTTAGGCAAAAGGGTACTACATATATCGTTGCAAGATGTACCTCTGAGGTATAGAATGATATTCCCAAATCTACATTTAAGGTTAAATGTAAACGCTATATTTCAGGGGAAATGAGATCGATTGGAGGATGGAGGATAAGATGATGAAATCAGTGTTGTCGGATATTTTACTAACACCTGATAAGTTGCTGCTTCATAGCGAATTACTAGAGGAGATTGGAAAATACATTACGCAAGAGATCCTAAATCATCCGTTATTGCAAGAGGATCGTCAGAGGGTAAGCATTATCCTAGATGGATCGACCGCACTCGGGGTGGTAGATGGGCAGTCGGATGTAGATGTAATCATTATTTGTGAGGATGAATCTTACAACAGTATTAATCATCGGTTCGAGGAAGCGGGGCTGATTCCGGAACACAGTAGTTTTTTTATGGATTTAAGGCTTCCGAGTGGGAAGACAGGGCATTATACACTCCATAAAATATCTGATATCAAAGAAGCTTTAATGAGCGGGGATATGGAATGGCTGTGGAATGCATCAGTGTCCTATATTTACTACGATCTGCTGGATCTGAAGTCACTTTTTCATTCTTATGTTCCACTCCAACCTGAAGTTCTAATGAGATTTCGTAAGAATTCATACATACAGCTAAGAAGCTATGCCAGAAGTCTAGATAATCCTGTAGTTCGTGGCGACGCCTTTCCTATCTTATTCTTAGCGGTTTCCCTTTATAAAGAAGCTTTACGCTGTGCAATCACCATTGAAGGTTATCCGTATCCCTATGACAAATGGCTTGTTCCCGTAGCGCAGCAAACGGTCGTAGGTCGAAAAATTTTGGAGTGTGCAGGCGATTTTTGGAATTATCTTAGAGAGGATGCGTCCTTTGCTCCCATGTACCAGGAGGACAATAATTTTGTCAAAATGGAAAAACAATTTCGAAAGATACTCTTGGAGGAATTTCGCCTGAGAGGGATCGATGAACCTTGGTTAATAGAGTGGTGGAAGTTTTTGGAGGAATAAACGGAGTAATAACGCTGACTATCCTTATTGATTACGGTAAGGTATACTGGAATGAACTTTTCAGTAAGAGGTGATTAAATGGCTGGGACAGTCTCTATATTAGGCGTACCTTTTTCAAAACTAACACTAAACGAGACAACACTTCATCTAACAAAACATATTCAATCCGGAGAACCGAAGCTATTTCATTTGATTACGGCGAACCCGGAAATTACGATAACAAGTCAATCGGACGAGCTGCTTCGAACCATACTCCATGAGGCAGATTTGATTACTCCTGACGGGATTGGCATTGTGCTGGCATCGAGAAGAAAAGGTGACCCTATAGCTGAACGAGTTACGGGGTATGAACTACTTCTTGAGCTGCTCGCGCAAGGGAATAAGCTGGGCTGGAGCTTTTATTTCTTGGGTACGGATGAGCATACCAGTTGTAAAGCGGTCGAAAAGATCACAGAGCGATATCCGAATGTGAAAATTGCCGGAAGACATAATGGTTTTCTTACTAAAGATGAGGAACCGGCCATTGTGGCAGAGATTCAGCACGCACAGCCAGATTTCCTGATCGTTGCGATGGGGGCTCCGTACTCTGACAAGTGGGTTTATAAGCATAAGCAGGCGCTTTCTCAGGTTAAGGTTGTTTTTGGCGTGGGGGGAAGCTTGGATGTTATAGCGGGAAAAGTGACTCCAGCCCCTGCGATATGGAAGAAACTCAATTTGGAGTGGCTGCATCGACTCATCTTCGCACCTGTGGCCAAAGGACAAAAGTCGCGTTGGCGCAGGCAAGCAGTTCTTCCTAAATTCGTGTATCGAGCTATGATTAGGAAATAAGGTATAGCAGTAAATATATAGTCTTTCGCTATTTCTGCAATTTGTAGAAGTAGTGAAAGACTTTTTTTGTGATCGCTTTACAGGAAGTATGCCGTAAGTATTTATGGGAGAATATTGGCTGGAACAATTCCAATATATTACTGATTGCTTTTTTAAGAATGTTGTAGGGTGAGATGCTCACACGATAGAAGATCACAGCTGCCTAGAGTCCTATTTTCCAATTGCTTCTTTTATTGCTTCAATTATAGGTTCATTGATGTCACACATATGGAGGTTGCAGCTGAGTGGATACAAAACATTTTACAAGGAGGATCAACACTTCCACCAGTACCGTTAATACCACAACAAGAGGTTGTAGAGAAGCAGACGGAAGAGTATTTACAAGGAAACGTAGATGACCTGCTCCAGCACATGATTGATTCGGTGCTCGGTAAAATTAATGTCCCGGCAGAGCGATTGTCCTCGAAAGAGAAGATTGAACTTGTGAAAGTACTTAACGAGCAGGGTGTGTTTCTACTTAAAGGTGGAGTTTCTCAAGTCGCTAAGTCCTTGGTGATATCTGAGCCAACAGTTTATCGTTATTTGCAAAAAATTAAGTGAGAATAAACAGAACTCTAAAGAGAGGAAGTGGGCTAGATGACAATAGACTTTGATAAGGTTGTTAGCCGATATGGGACCAATTACGCTAAATGGGATGGTATGGCGCAAGTTTCGGGCAGAGAAATGATAGCGCTTTCTGTCGCGGATATGGATCTTCAAGCCCCTCCACAGGTGATAGAGCGAGTAACGGAGATGGCGAAGCATGGCATATATGGATATACCGATCCTTTTCCACCTTATTATGAGGCAGTTCAGGGATGGATTAAAAAAGCCTACGATTGGGAGGTTCCGCAAGAATGGATCGTGTTTTGCCCTCGTATTGTGCAAGCGGTTTCTCTGATCATTCAGAACTTCACTCAACCAGGTGACCAAGTGTTAATCCATACTCCAGCCTATCAGCCGGTTGCCAAATCGGTAGAGCTAAATAACCGCGTATTAGTGGAAAGTCCACTTCGTGAAGTAAATGGGCGTTATGAGATCGATTTTGCTGATATGGAGTTTCGAATGCAAGCAGGGGTTAAAATTATACTGCTCATCTCACCGCATAATCCGGTTGGATGGGTATGGACACGAGCTGAACTAGAACGAATCGTTAGCTTGTGTACAAAGTATGATGCTTATATTGTCTCGGATGATATTCATGCCGATTTTATCCATGAAGGCCATGAGCATACGATAATCGGGAAGATATCAACCGAGGCTGAGCAGCGTTCCTTTAGCTGTACTTCGGGCTTGCATCCGAAGAACTTGGGACGTACCATCGAGGATTCAGCGGCGATTACCGAGCCTATTCTGCCTTGGACAGCTGCAGGTGCTTATATGGCGGGAACGCTGGGTGTTGCAACATTAGACTATTTACCTTGGGCTGTTCTCTGTTGGACAGGAATAATCTTTGCGACGATATGGGGCTTCACGGGATTCGGTATTGCGAAGTTAACGCCAGAGCAACAGGCAGAAATGCTAAAGGAATATGACGGTAACACTAATGGACAAGTTGGATAAGGAGTCTTTTAAAATGACAAGTATGCATAAAGAAATTGTAATAACAACGGATGCACCTAGTGCAATTGGACCTTATTCTCAAGCTGTAAAGCTTGGGAACGTCCTATATACTTCAGGACAACTCGGACTAGACCCGGTTAGTGGGACTTTTCCTGCTACGGTTGGGGAACAGACGGAACGGTCGTTGCTGAATGTCAAAGCCATAATGGAAGTGGCGGGTACAAGCATGGACCAGGTAATAAAGACGACCGTTTTCCTAAAGGATATGAATGATTTTCTTAAGGTGAATGAGATTTATGGAAGGTTTTTTGCTCAGCGTATCCTGCTCGCAGCGCAGTTGAAGTAGCACGTCTGCCTAAGGATGGGCTCGTAGAAATTGAAGTTATAGCTTATATACCATAAGTAAGGCGAAGACAGTCCGTACTACCCAAATTTGTGTTTCAAACGTTGATCAGAAAATAAGGTAGGAGGCCGCCCTGGATAGGGCGGTTTTCTTTGTGTAGTAAGCTGAGGAGGATTTTTTTGGAAATTTAAATGAAAATATTCATGAAAATGTAACGGTAATCATAACTAATTACAAAAATACCTTCACAAAACATCGACTTTGCGTTATTATAAATGTGAAAACATTCACAAAGGGGCGTTATAAAGATGAAGAAAACAACAAGTACTGCTCTCATTCTCATTCTCTCTGTCATGCTCGTAATCGCAGGCTGCGGTAACAGTAATAGCAACAGCGCAGGTAATAGTAATGGCAATGAGAACAAAAGTAAGGTAAATGAGACGGCAAAAAATGATAAAGCTGAAGCCGTATCAGGCGCATCAGAGGCTAGCTACACACCACTGGATCAATTAAAAGATAATTATGATATCGTTATTGTTGGTGCTGGTGGTGCGGGAATGTCTGCTGCACTGGAAGCTAAGGCTAAAGGCTTGAATCCGGTTATTTTAGAAAAAATGCCGGTTGCAGGCGGGAATACAAGTAAATCCTCTTCAGGGATGAACGCTTCCCAAACGAAATTTCAAAAAGAGCAAAGCATTGAAGATAGCAATGATAAGTTTTATGAAGAGACACTAAAGGGCGGGCATGACACGAACGATAAAGAGATGCTTCGTTTCTTCGTTGACAATTCCGCAAGTGCGATCGATTGGTTGGATTCGATCGGAATCAAGCTGAACAATATTACGATCACAGGCGGCATGAGTGAAAAACGTACCCACCGTCCAGAAGACGGCTCTGCGGTAGGCCAATACCTTGTCAAAGGATTGGTTAGAAACGTACAAGAAAAAGAAATTCCACTGTTTGTGAACGCGGATGTTAAAGAAATTACTCAAAAAGACGGTAAGGCTAACGGCGTCAAAGTACTCTTTAACCAAGCTGATGAAAAAACCATTACAGCGAAGGCAGTTGTTGTAACAACAGGTGGTTTTGGATCCAACATGGATATGATCTCTAAAGTTAGACCTGATCTGGAAGGATACGTTACGACTAACCAAATCGGCAGTACCGGCGATGGCATCAAGATGATTGAGGCGCTTGGCGGAATCACCGTTGATATGGATCAAATCCAGGTTCACCCAACAGTTCAACAAGAAAAATCTTATCTGATCGGGGAAGCTGTACGCGGCGAAGGTTCTATCCTCGTGAATAGCGAAGGCACACGGTTCGTAAACGAATTGACTACACGTGATAAAGTTACCGAAGCGATCAATACACTTCCTGAAAAAGCGGCAACGCTTGTCTTTGATTCCGGCGTCAAATCACGCGTGAAAGCAATTGAACAATATGACAAAATGGGCTTCGTAATCCAAGCGGATACCATCGAAGCATTGGCGAAAGAAATCGGTGTTCCAGCCGATAAGCTAAAAGCGACACTTGATACTTGGAACAGCGCAGTAAAGAACAAGAACGATGCTGAATTCGGCAGAACAACAGGGATGGATAACGATTTGTCCGCTGGTCCTTACTACGCTATTAAGATCGCCCCGGGGATTCACTACACCATGGGCGGCGTGAAGATCAATACGAACACAGAAGTATTAAATAAAGACGGCGCTGCTATTCCTGGCCTGTATGCGGCTGGTGAAGTTACAGGCGGATTGCACGGTCAAAACCGGATCGGCGGTAACTCTGTAGCAGAAATCATTATTTTCGGCCGTCAAGCAGGGATTAAATCTGCAGAGTTCGTACAAGCACAATAAGATTTAACTGCTATTCTGGTTAAAACAAAAGAACCGCTTGGGCTAATTGAAGCCCGGGCGGTTCTTTGTTTGATCTCACGTTTAAAGTGAGTGGAGTAACCCCCATTCAAAAGTTACTTCTCGCTTTTAGCTTGTTCTTCTCGCATCCACTGTGACAGCTGGCGTTTGAGTTTAAGGAATTCTGGGGAATCCGTAATCTCATCGCGGCGTGGCCGTGGAAATGGCACGTCAACAGTATGTAGGATGGAGCCGGGGCGGCCCGAGAATACATAAATACGATTCGAGAGCAGCAACGCTTCTTCGATGTTGTGGGTTATGAACAGCACGGAGCGGCGATTCTCCTCCCACAGCTCCAGCAGCCAGCGCTGCATTTCACTGCGAGTTAGTGCATCCAGTGCGCTGAAAGGTTCATCGAGCAGCATCAACTCCTGCGGAGCCAGCAATGCTCTGAGAAAAGCAGCACGCTGCTGCATCCCACCAGACAGCATATGCGGATAAGCCTGTTCGAATCCATTCAAGCCAACCTTGGCGAGCCACTGGCGCGCTTCTTCACGAGCTCCATCCTGCAGAGCGCCTTTGATTTCCCCGGCTAGCAGTACATTATCTTCAATCGTTCGCCAAGGAAAAAGCGCAGGCTGCTGCGGCATATAACTGATTTCACCACGTTGACCTGTAACGATCTTGCCGTTCATGCGGATCGTTCCTGCATCGGGCTTCACTAGTCCGCCGATCATATGGAATAAGGTGCTTTTTCCACAGCCGGAAGGACCGACGATCGAAACGAACTCTTGCTGCTCTACCTTAAGAGAGACGTTGTTCAGCACGTTCGTCTCGCGGCGACGATGGGTGAAGGACTTGGAGATGCCGCTTACTTCGAGAGCAGGTGGTGCAGTATGAGCTTCAGGAGAGCTTATGATTTCTGTTGTTCTTTGCTCTATTTGCGTCGCTTGAGACATACAGGCATCTTCCTTTCTATGAGTTACGGCGCGGTTTCCAGCGAACTAACCATTTTTCGAGCAAGGCGATAATAGCAAAAAGTACAAGACTCAGGAGCACAATAATAACAATAGCGACAAACATCCGATCCGTACGGTAAGCGGATTTTTGCAGGAGCATATAATAGCCAATCCCTTTATCCGCGCCAATCCATTCAGCGACCACGGCTCCCATAACCGCATAAGTAGCAGATATTTTCACACCGGAAAATAGTGCCGGGATAGAAGACGGAAGCTCCAGCTTGGTGAAGATTTGCCACTTGCTTGCGCCCGCCATTTTCATATAATTCATCATGACCTGATCACTTTGAGACAAGCCGCCCATTGCAGCGACGGCTACCGGGAAGAAGCATACCAGTGTAATCAGCACGATTTTGGGCAAAAGACCGAAGCCAAACCAGATGATAAGCAGTGGTCCGAGTGCGATAGAGGGAACATTTTGACTCAGAATAATGAGTGGATAAAAAGCCCGTCTAGCCCAAGGTAAAAGATGCAAGATTAGAGCAACGATCAAGCCTACACCTGTACCAATAGGAAAACCGATTAATGTGAGTCGGAGCGTAGCCATCGTATGAGCCCAGAGACCTGAGGCATTACTGGTGGATTCGCGAGCAATATCAGCAGGACTCGGCAGAATCCAGGATTCGATATGGAATAGAGAAACAGATAACTGCCATACGGTTAAAAAGAAGACGACCGCCACAAGGGGCGGCCATATTAGCTTCCAGGTCGATCTCACGGCCGATATTTCTCCGTCAGTTTGTCCATGCTGATTCCGTTAGGGTTATGAGCGATTTTGATCTGGGAGATCACGCTTGGACTGCCTGCTTCGATCAGCGCCTCCTGCATTTGACGTACAACCTCCAGAAGCTCGCCCAGCTCACCTTCCATAGTAGTTTCCAGTGGATTCACCTGATGTTTAACGCCAGATTTTTGAATAACTTCAATCGCTTTATCTACGTAGGGGATGGAGTCCTCATTGTTTGGAGTCTTAGGAATTACTTGAATGCTTAATAGTGTGTTAGCCACAATAATCAATCCTCTCAAATTGTATAGGTAACCTCAAAAAGCCAACTTTGATAACGAAGTGATTCATTTATAATTGTTATCTACTCCGCCGGTAAAAAATCATTCGTGAATGCACTAGCTGCATCCAGCGGTTTGTCCAGCAGCTTCAAATCATACATCCAGTCGCCGTAATTCTGCCAGACCTCGGTTTTTTGCTCTCCCCAGCGTGGGGCGTCGTCCTTATATTTCGGGCTAAGCCATTTTTGGCTAGCTAGGACAAGCTCTGCATCAAGGTCAGGCACAGCCTTGGATAATGTAGCGGCAGCCTCTTCTGGATGATCAATCGCATATTGATAACCCTTCGATGTGGCTTTCAGGAAAGCCTTCACCAAATCTGGATTCTCAGAAATTTGCTTCTCACTCGTGGTCAGCACAGGGGTGTAATAATCGAGCTGAGGCGCATAATCCTTCAAATACAGCATATCCAGAGGCTCTCCACGCAGTTCGGCTTCAATACCGGTCCAAGCGTAGAAGATCCAAGCGAAATCAATGTCACGTTTGACTGCGGTAAAATAGTCAGCTTCACCAATACTGATTAGCTTCACCTTTTTCACATCGCCACCAACAGGGTCCATGATCGCCTTCATGGCTGCTTCCTCAGCGGGAGAGCCCCAACCTCCGTAAGTTTTACCCTCAAAATCTTTTGGCGATTTAATATTGCGATCCACTGGAGCGGCGAATCCCGAAGTATTATGCTGAATAATGGCTGCAATCGAGACAAGAGGAACGCCTTGTAGACGAGCTAGAGTCAATCCTTCCTGAGCGCTGATCCCAAAAGCAGCTTCCCCAGAAGTAACCATGGTATCGGAGCCCGCTGCGCCAGGTTGAACGATTTCTACATCCAGACCTTCTTCCGCGTAATAACCAAGATCCTTGGCTACATATAGACCGGTGTGGTTCGTATTCGGTGTCCAATCCAGTGCAACCTTAACTTTGGTAAGCTCTTTTGGAGCATTTGATCCGGTCGCAGCATTCGATTCCGCAGCAGTCCCTTTGTTTCCGGCTGTATTCCCATTGTTGCTGCCGCATCCGGCAATCGCAAGAATGAGCATACAGGTGAGGCTAAGTATAAGTGCTTTTTTGACTTGCATGTCTTCTTCTCTCCTTTAAGGTTGCCAGATCCCGTCATCCAACATGAACCGTAAAGTGTAGTATGTACATTTCTTCTACATCTTTTGTGATCTACACAAAAAAAGCGCCCCGAGTGATCGGGACGCTGGCTTGGCGCAAGGTTAGTAAAGGTCACAGGGACCAAAACCAATTGGCGATTCCTACGCTGGCATTATCCAGATCAGGTATAAGGGTCAGTATCTTGTGGGATACAATCTCAGCCGGCCAATTCCAGCACCCCTGGTTCTATGAAGTTAACGGGTATTTCTCGCTTAAACGCTAATCGTCCTTATAAGGACGCTGAAGGCGTTTATGCTTGCATACGGTGTATTATAGACGGCTGTTCTCGGAATGTCTAGTAGCACGCTCCTAAATTTTTCAAATCTCTTAGTCCGTTTTCATTAATCCAGATCTTTATGTTTCTTGCGATGACGCCGCTTAAGCTCAGTAACCAGAGCACCTAGCGTAAGGACAACACTGATCATTATCCCGCTCATAATCACGAAGAGAGCAAGGAACTCAAAGGGGGAATAGCTAACCATCTTACTCCATTGAATCTTTCCATCCAGATCGTCAATGACTTGATTCATGCCATAAATCCCACTTACCACCGTAAATACAGTGAGGATCATCAGCAGATTATCCCGGCGCTTCGACTGGAATTTATCTTGATACTGAAACAGGTCAGTCAAGGTTTCTTTTACTTCCTCGAACAGAGCGTCGTTCCCGTATACTTTACGCAGCTGAAGGAAAATCTCCCGTCCTTGCGACTGTGAAATCAGCTCCAAGAAATAGAACTTTGCCGAGAATTTATTAATCGAGTAGATTAAATTATCGATCTCATCATAATCGTGGTTTATACGTAGTCGGGAATGCATATTTGCCAGCTTTAGCAGAACAATTTTGTGGAAAATATTGAGTAGAAATCCGTAATAATATTGCCCGTACATCTGGTTGGCCAGGTTAACGGCGATCTTTGGTTCAGCTCGGGTTAGGCAGCAAAAGGTCTGCTCATTCATCATATAATACGTATCTGGGCCCCATCGATTATAGGAATGCTCATGACAATAGTTCGCAATATACGCTGGATCGCTGGCACTGGCATAGGGCTTCCCGTTTAGATCCATTCCATCAAGCTGAGAGGCGCGATAGCGTATATTTACACTAATCTCATCAGAATCTCCTTCATTCTGAAAGCCGTAAAAGGCTTGCACCTGCATTCTTTCATCTACGAAAAAGGGAAGGGTCTCGAAATAAGCCCCATTGATATCCGAGTGATCCAGAAAAGGCTCCAGGCCATCCACCAGATTTCGGAAGACAAAATCCTCTACCATCTCATAGGTCTGTTCCCCGCAATGGATATAGGTGTAGTCATCCTGTACGAAGGTATTCTCAAGCGTCCGGAAGCGGTCCGCGAATTCCAGTGCAATACTAAAGGGAATCGAATCCCCCTCAAGTTGGACACGTATCGTCACAAATCCAAGCTGAAAAGGACATATGAATATATCCGTCGAGAGAATTTTAAAAAATATA
The DNA here is from genome assembly GCF_924513355.1 of Paenibacillus pseudetheri. Taxonomy (NCBI): domain Bacteria; kingdom Bacillati; phylum Bacillota; class Bacilli; order Caryophanales; family Paenibacillaceae; genus Paenibacillus; species Paenibacillus pseudetheri. Next base: position 78,982 of record NZ_CAKMAB010000006.1, on the reverse strand, counting down.
GACTGCTGAGGAATCTCTAGAATACAGTCCAGATTATTGACTCTGGAAAAGCGGCGGAAAGAGTCTACATCCTTCTTGCGTGGAAAAAGAATGTGTGCAGCAAACGGTAAATAGGTGCGCTCCATCCGTTCATGGGAAACACAGTGGCCTTCTCCGTAATAGGCATTTTCTAGCTCTTTATTATCCAGAAAAAAACGTGTGAAGCCATCATCCTGCAATTGTTGGATAAGCTTCTTAGAATCGCCCTTTTTTATTGAAAAGGGAAAAATAAACTGCATAAGCGCAGTATGTAATAAAGGCTCAGTTGAAAGCTTATCCATTCATCGTCCATCCTTGTGCTCAGAATATGCTTATAGTTGACATTACCCTAAAAGGATTAGGTTGATACCATTCTTACATTCTAAATACTGGAACTCTTTCTTTGGACTGCTTGCCTGGATTGGAACCTCCATGCGGCAATGCTCAGCAAGAACAAGAAGGTGGCAAAACCGGCAAGTAATCCAGCAGTTTGTGCCACTTTTAGATGGTCCATAGACCAGCCCATGAATAGGGGCAGCAGAGCTCCACCGACACCTCCAGCAGCGATCATTATGCTGGGTGTTGACTCTTCGGCTCCTGGCAGCATCTTACTGGAGAAGACTAGAGCTATGGAGAAAATACCGGACATAAATAGCCCAAGTAGCATAATTACGATGAATGCAGCTAATCGATTATCTGTGAACGGAAAAAGAGCCAGCAGTAACAAGGTTAGTAAACAGCTACTTAAAATGTATACACGGTAAGAAATTTTCTCTGCAATCACTCCAGCAAACAATCTTCCTGTAGACATAGCTAGCCAAAAGAAAGTAACTGTCAGCGCCGCAGCAGATTCTGTCATCCCTAGCTTGGCGATAAAGATGGCGGGCATAAAGTTGACCAGACTCATCTCCGTACCTACATAGAGAAAGAAGAAAAGGATGAAGATGCTCAGCAGAATCCATTGTTTCCCTTTATACGGAAGCTGTGTGCTGGACTGCGAGAAATGCGGGGATGCTGAGACTTTGCGAGGTGCTCGCTCGTCCAGTATGCGCTGCAGATTCCCAAAATGGCCTCTTCCCCAGAGAATGAGGGAAAGTAATGAGAAGCCAGCGACAATTAGGAATGCCAATCTCCATGCTCCGGTAGCAATGAGCGGACTGGCGATAAGAGGCATTACAAGTGCTCCTATCCCAAATAGGACTTCAAGTCGGCTCATCGCGATCGCGGTTCCTTCTGTCACAGCTCCGATAATGATGGTGCCGATGACGGCTTCGATCATACCGAAACCAAAGCCAGCCGCAACAGCAATAACATACATCCACTCCCAAGGAGGTAGAAAAGCATACGCAATCTCAGCAGTTAGGAGAAGAGCGGTGGCGATAATGATGCCTCCTCGTTTCCCAAAACGGCGATTGAGTAGGGGAGAGACAAGCACACCAGCCAGAAAACCAGTGAATTGACTAAAGATTAATTGCCCGCCGGCACTATAATTTTGGTCATAATGCTGTAACAGAACGGGAAGAATAGATCCCAGCACTACATGAGCAAGTCCAATGACAAAGTAGGAAAGACAGCCGATCCAGATCAGTTTTTTCACGAAGTAAGCCCCTTATATTGAAAGTAGTTTATGGAGTAAGTTCGGATTCAATGTGACCCGGAAGGGTACATTATAATAAGCACCATTGTTATGATAAATCCAAACGGTGAGCTTGGATATATAAACTTTTGTTTACATGCTTGAAGGGAGAGATTTACGTAATGGATAACAAACAACTGGAGCAACTCATTATTAGAGCATTGGATGACAACAAGTTCGGTTCCTTTGGTACGATCGAAGAAGGAAATAAGCCGAAAGTACGTTATATGGCCATTTTCCATGAGGGTTTGAAGATTTATTTAGCTACCAATCGCAAAACGCATAAGGTGGAGGAGTTATCGAATAATCCGGATGCTTTTTTGCTGCTTGGATATGAGTCAGGCGGAAGCAAGGATGTGCTGGAGATTGAAGCCACCGTTGCCATTTCTAAGGATGAAGGGCTGCGCACAAAGGTATGGAACAAAGAGCTGGAGCCGTGGTTTACAGGGCCTGACGACCCTAATTATGTGATTCTTGAACTTACTCCAACGCGTATTGAGTATGTTGGCAGTAATAAAGAGCATGGCGTGTGGACCCCCTAATTTAAAATCGATTCCGATAGCCTTCCTATCCCCCACGGGTTTAGGAGGGCTTTTTTAAAAGATAAGTCCCTGAGTGTCCTGTTAAAACATGTTATAATGACTTCAACTTTTTACGTAATTTCTCAGGGGAGGACTTAAAATACATGACCGTTACTCTGTTATATATTGAAGATGATCATGAAATCGGCAGCGTCGTGTCTGCGGATTTAAGTGAGCGTGGTTATAGTGTGCGTTGGCTGCGGAGCGGGGAGGGAGCGACGGAGGAAGCTTCGCCTTGTCAATTGGCTATTCTGGATGTAATGCTTCCGGGCTTGGATGGCTTTACTGTCGGACAACGATTGAAGCGGGCGTATCCTAAGCTTCCGATCTTGATGCTCTCCGCGCGAACTTCCATTGATGATAAACTGCAGGGACTTGAGTTCGCGGATGATTATCTGACGAAGCCTTTTCATCCAGATGAATTGGCAGCCAGAATTGAAGTGCTGCTCAGGCGGAACGGGGCATCTGTTCAGGATTCGCTCACGCTAAAGCACCTAGTCATATATGAAGGGGATAACCGAGTAATAAATGCTCAGACTCAGGAAGAAGTCATGCTTACGGGTAAGCAATTTCAGATTTTTTCTTATTTGCTGCGTCATCTCGGCCAGATTATGACGAAGGAGCAGATTTATGAAGCCGTCTGGAGAGAAACCTATCTCGAAGGGGATAAAACTTTGATGGTACATATACGATATTTGCGCGAAAAGTTAGAACTTGATCCGGGCAATCCGGTAATTATAGAAACTGTCCGAGGGATCGGATATCGGGTAAGAGCATGAGGGGGTTAGGGCGCATTCGCAAGCAGCGTAACTCCTCTTTGCTATCGGGATATTTGCTTATTATCGTTTCTGCACTGCTTTTTATTCCTGTGGTCCTGCCGTTATCTTTTGTTCTCTACAATATGGTTAATGAAGTGACCAAAGGGGCTCCACCTGTAGACACCTCTCTGTATTCGAGTGTTGCAGCGCTGGAGACCATGTGGCATAAGGAGGCACTTCAATTGGAAGATGCTTCTTCGGAAGGCATAAATGAGCGCCTACATGAACTGAGACGGAAATACACTGAGGCTACTATGTTTTGGGTAGATGGGCAGGGAATGACCCAGTTGATTCTCACACCTGATGAAGGCAATCCGGATCATGGCAGCGGAGTTCCGGAGCAGTGGACTGCGGCTGAGGCTATTTTTTTTATGAAAGAAAGTACAAAGCGTGATCCTTTAGCCATCGTCGCCTTCATGGGAGACCGAGTGGATGCGGGCAAAGGGTTTATGGTAATGCAAATTCCAAACAAGCTGCTCAACAAAGGGGCTTATGGGGGAGTCGGGGCTTGGGCTTTATATTACTTTGTGCTCTTTGTACTTTTTGGAGGGTTCGCACTGGTTTCTTTGCTGTTCTTTAGAAAAATACGCAAACGGCTACTACAGCTACAAACCGCGATGACGATTACGGGGCCTGATAGAATGCCTAAGTCTATTATGACGGGCAAGCTGGATGAGATTGGCAGACTGGAGGAAGCTTTTAACACGATGGTGGCGAAGCTTGACGAAAGTCGAAAGAGGGAAATCGAAGAGGAAGAGCTGCGTAAGCGTCTAGTATCCAACTTATCTCATGATTTACGCACACCGCTAACCGTTATCCGCAGCCACATTCATGTAATGACTAAGGAGAGCTTAACCCCGCAAGGACAACAGTCCTTAGAGCTAATGGATAAGCGTATAGCAGATCTTAGCGTCTTGATCGAGAATCTTTTATCCTACAATCTCCTCAACAGCGGACGGATCACTTTGAAGCGGGAGCGTAAAGATGTCTTGCGCTTGTTGCGGGAAAGTGCTGCTGCTTGGTACCCCGTATGGGAAAAAGAGAACTTCGAGATCGATATTGACCTGGAGGCTGAACCGCTGTTCTGGATGGTGGATGAGGTCTGGTTCCGCCGTATTCTTGATAATCTATTTCAGAATATTGTACGTCATGCCAGCAGTGGTCTTTATGTAGGGATTTCTACGGAGTCCCGTAATGGGCAACGTGTTATTTTGATTACGGATCACGGCAGAGGCATCCAGAGTCCATCCGATTACACAGGGGCAGGATTAGGGCTGTCAATCGTGGATCTGTTGATGAAGCATATGGAGCTAGAGTGGGATATGGAGAGTACTGGAGATGGAACTTCCGTAGTAATCTTTAATCCGCTGTAGAAAGAAAAAGCTCTCACGGGAAATAATAAAAATGAGCTCAACGGCACCCGTTTTCACAACGAACGGTCAGAATAGGCGTAATATATTTGGTTGTAGTTATAATGTTTAATAGGGCCATTTAATGGTTCCAATGCTTCAGGAGTTACCAATGACCTGTGTTGAAATATTTCGAAAAGGGGCAAGTTGAGTGGAAAAGACTGAAAAAATATACAACACTGCAGTAGAGGCAACTTTAGAGGTGATTGGTGGGAAATGGAAACCTGTTATTCTCTTTCATCTGACATTCGGTAAGAAACGTAATAATGAATTTAAGAGCTTGATTCCTGCAATTACTCAAAAGATGTTAACGCAGCATCTTCGGGAGCTTGAAGAAGAAGGCGTCATCTTACGTATTTCCTATAATCAGGTACCACCGAGAGTTGAGTATGAGTTGACAGAATACGGCTGGAGTCTAAAGGAACTCCTACATCTGATGTGCCGTTGGGGGGATTCGCATATAGAGAGAAAGTACGAGGGAAAGGCTACCGTTCTCGCTAATTCAATGCTTACAGGGGTCCCGCCAACATTTTAACGAAAATATACACTAAGGACTATTCAATAGTTTTAAAAGCCGGGTTTTCCTACTCTAAGGAATCCGGCTTTTGTTTTATTCTCGTAGTGGACGTAATGTTTGTTTTGCGTTAACAGCCAGTGATCAGTGTGATTAGACTGGAAAATAAAGCACTAGACAGGCCACGGCTGCCATATGGGGCGTTGCACTTCTGGTAGTCTTCCTGATCGATGGCCGCCGACACTCAGCCTTTTGCAAAAAAAAATAAAGGAAACCGAACTTTTTTTTGATAGAGAGACAATATAGTGTGTAAGCAGCTTACTTAGGAGGGCCCTCTGAATGCAAAGTGAATACATGTACCAGTTACTCATAAAAATGAAAGACGGTGATCAACAGGCGTTTCATACGATGTATGATGCCACCTATCAGGACGTCTACCGGACAGTCTCCTTTCTGGTGGATCATCAGCAGGATCGGGAAGATGTTATGAATGAGATCTATATGCAAATGTGGACATCAATTGCTAACTACGATACGAACCGACCTTTCCACTTCTGGCTACACGGCTTGGTAATCCGTCAAGTACAGAGATTTCGGGTCAAGAGCTGGCGGAGATTCCGAATTTTTGAACGCATTCGTGCCTTCTCTCGGGAAGAGTCTCATTGGGATCAACCTGCTGTGTTGATGGATGGGACGAAACAAATGATATCGAAGGCAATCCAAAAACTGACCGACAAACAGCGAATGGTGATCATCCTCCGCTTTTTTCACGACTATACTCTTGAGGAAATCGCGACATTGCTCGATATTCCGCTGGGTACAGTCAAGTCCAGATATCATGCTGGCCTTCAGGCGCTTCGAAAAAACATATGGAATCTCCCCCCAGAAAGGATGGAAAAGATCAATGCTAACTGAACGCAAAATCCGTGAACATCTGCACAAAGAGGCAGAAACTATGGAGTGCCCTCCGGCTATTTCCAAACGAATAGAACAATCCTATTCTCAATATTTGCAACCAAAAAGGAGCGAAATAACCATGAAAAAACGATTGATTGGTGGAATAGTTGCTGCTGCGATTTTAATTCCAACCGCAGCATATGCGGCCCCTACCCTGATTGAAATGTTTACTAGAACACCAATGACTGCTGAACAAGTCAAGACGGATGAGGTTGGCAAAGCAACACTTGAGAAGCTGTATAGCACATTTCCCGAAACAAAATCGTTTGAGATAATCGATGCAAGCAACGTTCAAGGTGTCCAAACAAGCATCATACTGCAGGAAAAAGAAGGAACCGGCAAAAAGATTACCCTTCATACAAACAGAATTACGGGTGCGATTGAACACGTGATTCAAGAGAATTGGGAGCCTAAGGAGAAGCCACTCACTACTTTATCCGATCAGGAAATCAAGTCGAAGGTAGATTATCTAATTGATAAAATGTATGGCAACATCGAAGAGTACGAATTTGCTTTGGAGAAAATGGAGAACCCGGATCAAAAAACGTATATGTTGAATTACACCAAAAAGGGATCAAAAACACCGTTCTATCAGGTATTTGTTCAGAGCAATACAATCAGTGTTTCTCTGATCGGAGGTGAGACTACACCTTCAAACATTAAAGTAGAAGGTTTATTCTCTAGAAATGGTAAGCCTGATTATTCTGCTGATGCCTATCTAAATGATGCAAAACTATTTTCTTTACTGAAAATTAGCCCAGAAGAATTAAAACAAGAATTAGCAAAAGGTAAATCTGTTGTGGAGATTGCAGCATCTAAAAATGTCTCTAAACAACAAGTAATTGATGTCATTGCAAAAACACAGGTTGAAGGACAAATTCAAGGTGAAATTAATGGTGAAGTTCCTAAAAGTAATCGTTCAAATGAACAACAGTTAAAAGCTATTGAACCAAAAGTATTACAAATTATTGAACACAAAAATGAAACACCAGCGAAGAAATAACAAGTCAAGGCGCATAAGGTATAGAACCCAATAGATAATCCAGAGCCAAAAACGATCATGTTGAATTACACCAAAAAGGACAAGGATTGAACTAAACTGTTCTTCCAGGTATTTGTTCAAGGCAATACAATCAGTGTTGGGTTGGTCGGAGAATAGGAGTACAAAAACCTCGACTCTGAACGGTGACCCGTAAGATGGAACACTTTTTAAAAGTGTCCCTTCCTGCGGGTCATTTGTGTTTTAATCAAAAGTACGAATGGACAGAACGGAGATTTTTATTTTATACGGTAATTTACGGGATGACTTTACGCTTGCGGAAGTCGTCAAAGATGTTCATAAACATTGCTTCGGTATCGACGAATTCGTGAAAGCCTAAACGACGTGCCTTAGTGCCGTCGGCAAAAAAATCGTAATCCCATGCAAACACGAAATCACCGAATAGCCAAGAGGATACGTCATTATAGGAATGCCGAGCAAGCCCATGCTTCTCAAAGCTGCTCCTTGTCCGCCATGACAACGTCCAGAGACATCTGCAACGGAGGCGCTGTTTCCATGCCAAAGTATTGAGCGATCTTCGGCCATAACTCATTCCAACGAAACAGGTCGCCGTTCGTAATGTTGAATGCCTGATTCGCACAGCGCTCGTCGGTCGCCGCCCATACTGTTGCCTTTGCGAGAAGCCCAGCGTCTGTCATCTCCAAGAGGCTGTTGTATGCTCCCGACTTACCTGGAAACCGCAGGGGTATTCCAACTTCCTTCGAAATTGAAGCGTAAACCGCTATGACCATTGCGAGGTTCATCGGATTTCCAAGTGAGAAGCCACAGACTACAGAAGGACGGAGTGCCGACCAAGTCCAAGCCTTACCTTTTTGCCGTTGTTCTAAGAAATCCTGCTGATCAATATTGAACTCAGGTGGCATATGGTTAGCGTCTGTCTCACGAGCAGGAGTTTTGAAGGGGCCGAGATGTGCGCCGTATACCTTGTATCCTTGCATCAGACTGACATGTTTCAAGCCCGACGCGATTGGCTCGATCACTTCTACGATGTTCATTAACATGGCGAGATTCGGTGGAACAAGTTCAGCCCAAGTTGGACGGTCTTGGTAAGCAGCATAAAAAATGTGTGTTACCTCAGTTAAATCGCTTAACTTCTCGTGGAGCTCGTCTATATGAAGTAGATCCGCAGCCACATATCGAACATGGTTGCTAGATTCTCCACCGCGACGCGATACGCCGATCACGTCCCAATCAGGAAGAGTGATGAGGTGATCGATGAGGTTGCGACCGATAACACCATTTGCACCCACGACCAAGGCGACTTTGCGTGTTGTTGTAGATTCGATATTCATAGTGTTTCAGCTCCTTCTGTACTATTCTTTGTACAGCATTATTCTGCATCAACTAACCATACATAGGAAGTACGCACTTTAAAGTGACATAAGCACTTTAAAGTAATGCAACAGAGGAACTATAGCTTTATATAGACCACAACTAGGCAACCCGGTAATTGGAAAAACAAATATGGTATTGCGTCATGACTAACGGTACACGTTAGGTCAATCAAACAGCGTCAGTCTAGGACTTTATTTTCCCGTCCAAGGCTGCCGCTGTTTCTATTATATTGAACATCCCATCGTCAAATTTAAACAAAACTTAAACTTCGTGCCGCCTTGTTCTTAACCTTGGGACGTTATGCTAATTACCGAGGTGAAGAACATGAAAGAAACAGTGATTGAAACGAAGGATTTATTAAAAAAATACCGTGGCCGGGCTGCGGTGGAAAATTTAAATTTGAACATCCGCAAGGGAGAGATCTATGGCTTTCTTGGCCCAAACGGGGCAGGGAAAACAACAACAATTCGTATGCTGCTTGGACTGATCACTCCAACATCAGGAAGGATTGAAGTATTCGGCCAGGATCTTCGCAAGCATAAACTGCAAATTTTGCGGAAGGTAGGGTCGCTTGTCGAGTCTCCATCCTATTACGGGCACTTAAGCGCTGTGGATAATCTTGAAGCCATCCGGCGTATCCTTGGTGCTCCGAAGTCACGGATTGCTGAAGTGCTTGATATTGTTTCCTTAACAGGGGAAGAGAAACGTCCAGTTAAAGGGTTCTCCCTCGGGATGAAACAGAGACTAGGTATTGCTGCTGCCTTGCTCGGGGAACCGGAGCTGCTTATTCTGGATGAGCCGACGAACGGACTTGACCCGTCAGGGATTCAGGAAATTCGCGGACTGATTAAACGATTGCCGCAGGAGCAAGGGATTACTGTCGTAGTATCCAGTCACTTGCTTAGTGAAATTGAGCAAATGGCGGATACCGTAGGAATCATTCGTCAAGGGCGAATGGTGTACCAAGATAGTATAACGAATCTGCAGCGGCAAGCCGGGGGAGAAATGCGGTTAGCAGTCTCGGACCCGGAGGCCGCGCTGCGTCTTGCTGAAGAACGGGGGTACACAGGGATACTTCAAGACCAAAAGCTAGTCTTCTCCCGGATGATCGATGCAAGAGTTGCCTTGCTAGTCAAAGCCTTGGTAGAGAATGGGCATGCTATTTATCGTGTAGAGGAGCGGAGACAATCACTTGAGGACTTCTTCCTGCAGGTTGTAGGAGGAGAGGAATCATGATGTGGCGGGCACTGTCGGCGGATTGGCTCAAAATCCGTGGCAAGGGACTCTGGTTTCTAGTGTTTCTTGGACCGCTTGGACTTGTAGCCATGCAAGGCTTGAACTTCGGCCTTCGTTATGATTATCTTCGCGAGCAGTATAGCGCGGATTTATGGGGTGGGCTTCTGAACAATGTGGCTGCATTTGTACCCATTGCTCTTTTTCTCGGAGGGACCTTAGTATGCTCGTTGATTGCAAATGTAGAACATCAGATGAGCTCGTGGAAGCAGCTCTTGGCGCTACCTATCTCACGTACTTCAGTATTTATGGCTAAGCTGGTGTTATGTCTGGTGCTAGTGGCGGTTTCTTGTTTGCTGCTCTCGGTGGGTACAGTTGGTTTAGGGCTTGTTTTGGGCTTCAAGGTCGAACTGATTCCGTATTTGGATGTGTTACGAATTGGCTTTATGTCCTATATTGCAGCGTTGCCGGTTATCGCTTTGCAGCTGTGGCTTTCTCTGGCTAACCGTAATCAGACATTGCCAGTTGCTCTTGGAATAACCTTATCTCTGGTGTCTATCTTCTCCATGTTACTTTCAGAATGGGTTCCTTTAACATGGCCATATATGGCTTGGGAATCTTCGCATCGTCTCTTATTTAGCGGCGCAGGGTTGCTGCTGGGGCTGCTGATTCTTTTGCCGGGTGCACTGCACTTCGCACGAAAGGATGTGGATTAACGATGAGTTCATTTTGGAGAGTGTTGTCGGCAGAACGATTAAAAATGTCCAAATCATATGTCTGGCTTTTAGTTATAGGCAGTCCGATTTTAGCATTAATTCCCGGGGCATTGGCAGATAATCAAGGGGAGAAGATGAGCTGGGGACTGCTGTTAAATGTGATGTCTATGATGCATGCCTTGTTGTTTCTACCTGTGCTCTCGGGTATTTTTGCCGCACTGATCTGTCGCTATGAGCACCATGACGGGGGCTGGAAGATGTTGCTGTCTTTGCCCGTGACCCGGTTATCGGTGTATCTCTCAAAATATGTGATGATTATCGGATTGCTGGCTGCGGTTCAACTAACGTTCCTGGTGATGGTACTAGGGATGGGCTTATTCCGAGATGTTCCAGGATCAATTCCTTGGTCGCTGCTACTAAGTTCGGTATTTGGCGGCTTTGTTGCCTGTTTGCCACTCGCTGCACTGCAGCTAGCGATCTCTCAAGGCTGGAGCAGTTTTGGTGCCCCACTGGCGCTTAATGTGAGTCTGACGATTCCCAATATGCTGATTGCCAATTCTTCAACCTATGGCCCCTATTATCCTTGGGTACAACCGATGTTGGCTATGATGCCATATGGTGATGACACGTTTGGGGCTTTTAATTTACCGTTTGAAACGCTGATGATGGTAGTGGGCGGCAGCTTTATTGTGTTTTTTGCGGCAGGACTACTCTCCTTTTATCGTAAAGCGGTCTGATTTGCAGCGATTCTTATAAACGCCTTCTCCATGGACATCCAGAGCTGGTTTTCATATAATTGAGGAAAACAATCAGCGAAGCTGACTAGCTGGTGGAGGAGGCGATAGCATGGAGCCAACGGCATTAGAAGATTGCGATAATACATGCAAGGGTTCGGAGCTTGAACCGGAATCCATTGCATTGATTCTGCCTGACCGAGAAATAACGGATAAAATGGCAGAAATGTTCAAAGCGTTAGGTGATCCCACACGAGTGCGGCTCATTTACGCTTTGTCCCAGAAAGAATTATGTGTACACGATTTGTCCGTGATCCTTGATATGGGACAATCTGCGATATCCCATCAGCTCCGTTATTTGCGGAATTTACGAATTGTGAAGCGTCGTAAAGAAGGAAAGACGGTATTCTATTCGCTCAACGATGCGCATGTAGAGCAGATCTTTCTGCAGACACATGAGCATGTCCGTCACGAATAGCTGGGTGTGAAGTGGTTTTTTTATACGAAAAAAGAGGGAATCCCCAAGCCAGAATTGGCTGCCGGGATTCCCTTTCTTATTTATTTTGTGTCCTAATCATTTTCTATGGATTCAGGAGGGCTTTTTTATGTCAATAGCGGCTATAGGGTTCGATAATATGCCAGCTTATTAACTTGATTGATTTAGGTTCTTCGTTATGTTTGGTTTTCTAAAGGATAGAGCCAGCCAAAGACAATACACAGCGAGTACGAGAAGAATGAATAGATCGATCCCCATATACTCGCTTGTATTATCGTTACCAACAAACTGAATCAGATTATGTACAAAATGAAACAATATCAGCGGTAGAATATTATTATTTTTCAGCATCAATAAAGAAAGCACAAAACCGATCAGAAGAGAATATACGAGCTGTAGGAGGATTTGCGTTATATCTGTGCCGGATAAAGCATTAAGTAAGTGGGTAATAGAGAAGAGTATGCTTGAAGTAATCACGGCCGTTTTAGCGCCCTTAGTGAGTAAAGTCTTGAAAATAAATCCGCGGTAAATACTTTCTTCCACAAATGCGACCAGTAGGGTGAAGAAGATGAAGAATAGTACCTCAGACGTACTGATCTCACGAAAACCTTTAAAGGATATGGTGATCAGGACGGCAGCTAGAGGCGCATAATAGATCCACTTCCCAGAGGATATGGTATTCAGAGGACGGAAGCCAAGATCACTCCATTTGTTCTTAACCGTAAAGTAGATGATCAGTACAAGCGCGATTGGGATAAAGGAGATTAGAACAGGGGCGGTATACGAAAGCTCTTTAATTGTAGCGTAAGTCCCGGCAGCAGATACAGCTAAAAGTAACAGTACCTCAATAATAACAACGGTCCAAACAGGGTGTTTCTGTGAAAAAGAAGACGTCTTGGCTAGCTTTGACATGGTCTACATTCATCCTTCCTTCTGTGTAATTTAGTTGCCAATCCATCTCGAGTGCGATCATACATTATTTACCATATTTTCGCGAAAAGATCAATTTATTTAATTTTTATGGGGGCGGAGAAAAATGGTGTATATCACGTATTGACCTTCAAAAATAAAGGGAATATAATAGCAATAAGATAACATATGAACAAGTGCTCATATATGGTTTTTATTTGAGGAGATGTGCCGTATGGATACGATGCAAGGAAAAGTAAAACGTCAGTGGGAATTAGAAGGCTTAGATTGCGCCAATTGCGCAAGGAAAATTGAAGATAAAGTGAAGAAGATCGAGGGTGTATCGTCTTGCTCCGTTAATTTTGTTACGAAGACAATGACGATGGAAACCGCCGCAGGTTATGAGGAATCGGCGATTGTAGAAGCAAAGAAAACGGTGAAGGCACTTGAGCCCCATGTAAATGTAAGAGAGAAGACTCAGGGCAGTCGCAAGCTGCAGAATAAGAGTAGTCATATGCTTGGAGAGGATCACAAACATGGCCATGAACACGCTCATCAGACTGTAGACGAACACAAGCATGATGATGCTGATGGTCACAGCCATGGCCACAGCCACGAGCATGGGGAAGGCGATACCCGTAAGATTCTACTGCGGTTAGGTGGCGGTGGGATACTCGCGCTTGCCGGAATATTCTTACCGGTGGAGGGTGTAGTTGAACTGCTGATTTTCTTAGCAGCCTATCTCATCGTGGGGAGTGAAGTTGTCTGGCAGGCGGTTAAGAACATTATCCGTGGTCAGGTGTTTGATGAGAATTTCTTGATGGCTCTTGCAACCATCGGTGCTTTTGCGATTGGTGAGTATCCAGAGGGCGTAGCGGTTATGCTCTTTTACCAAATCGGAGAGTTGTTCCAAGGTCTGGCAGTAAACCGCTCACGCCGATCTATCACTGCACTTATGGATATCCGTCCCGAATTTGCTTACCTTAAGCTTGGAAATGATCTAAAACGAGTCTCCCCAGAGGAAGTAGCGATCGGTGATGTGATTGTTGTGAAACCGGGTGAGAAGGTACCTCTGGACGGAACGATCCTTGAGGGAAGCGCCATGATGGATACATCAGCACTTACCGGGGAATCTGTACCGCGTTCGGCTGGACCGGGGAGCACAGTATTAAGTGGGTTTATCAATCGGAACGGCGTTATTACGATGCAAGTCACACAGACCTTTGGTGAATCAGCCGTATCCAAAATTCTGGAGTTGGTACAGAATGCTTCAAGCAACAAAGCCAAAACAGAGAACTTTATTACTAAGTTTGCACGGGCTTACACACCTATAGTAGTGATCACAGCTGTCTTGCTAGCTGTCGTTCCTCCGCTGGTGATTAGCGGGGCAACCTTCTCAGATTGGATTTACCGGGCGCTTGTATTCCTCGTAATCTCCTGTCCATGTGCACTTGTGGTCTCGATTCCACTTGGTTTCTTCGGAGGGATTGGTGCAGCTTCACGCAGTGGTATTCTGATTAAAGGAAGCAACTATCTTGAAGCATTGAATGATGTGAAAGTAGTTGTCTTTGATAAGACCGGAACGTTGACTAAGGGGCAATTTAAGGTTACAGGAATTTATCCGTCAGGTGGCAAGTCTAAGGATGAATTGCTGCAGACAGCTGCTTATGCGGAGAGCCATTCGAACCATCCAATTGCCGAATCGATTCGAACGGCTTATGGAGAACAGATTTCTAAGGAAGCGATCTCGAATTACAACGAAATCTCTGGTCATGGGATTGAGGTTTCGATTGAAGGCAAGACCGTACTTGCAGGCAACGCGCGTCTGATGGAGCGAGAGGGCATAGCTTATGAGGTGCCAGAGCAGAGCGGTACAGTTGTTCACATCGCGGTGGATCATCAGTATGGGGGTTACCTGGTGATTGCTGATGAAGTGAAGGAGGACTCGCAGCAGGCTATTCAGAGCCTCAAGAAGCTTGGCATCCGTAAAACGGTGATGTTAACTGGCGATGCTTCTTCTGTAGCTGAAGATGTTGGGAAGCAGTTAGGTGTAGATGAGGTACACGCGGAGCTTTTGCCGCAGCATAAGGTAGAGGCCATCGAGAAGCTGGATCGTGAAAAGTCACATCGCGAGAAAATTATTTTTGTCGGTGATGGAATTAACGATACCCCAGTACTAGCTAGAGCAGATGTTGGGATCGCAATGGGCGGACTAGGCTCCGATGCTGCGATTGAAGCGGCAGATATTGTAATTATGACCGATGAACCTTCGAAGATTCCTGTTGCTATCGGAATTGCCAAGCGTACACGGACGATCGTATGGCAAAATATTATTTTCGCTTTAGGCGTTAAAGCTATATTTCTTATTCTCGGCGCATTTGGGATTGCCACGATGTGGGAGGCTGTATTCTCAGATGTTGGGGTAACCGTGCTGGCTGTACTGAACAGTATCCGAGCATTAAAGGTTAAAGATCAAGGATGAAAAAATCGCTCTTTAGGGTATTGGTGTTATTTACCGATCCCCAAAGAGCGTTTTTTTTCGTTTGCAGGAGATTAAATGCTGTCTTCCAAGTGTAGACTCTCAATGCCTGAGCGAACAATGCTGCAGGAGGTGTTGAATTTCTCCGCTTCTCCGGTGTTTAGGTTAAGCTCCAGTAGTTCTTGAATTCCAGTGTTGCCAATAATGGCCGGTACGCCGGTACATACACCACTTTGCCCGTACTCTCCATCCAGAATTGCGGATACGGCAATGATCTTATGCTCATCATTCAGAATGGAACGAGTAATGTAAGCCAGTGCGCTGCCAATACCGAAATGTGTGGAGCCTTTTTTGGTGAATATCTCCCAGCCCGCATCTTTAGTCTTGCGGGAGATATCCTCCAGATCCAGATGCTGGAACCGCTCGCGATGCTGATCCATAATTTGTAGGATGGGCTTGCCGCCAATCGTCACATGTGACCAAGCTACAAACTGGGATTCACCATGTTCTCCAAGTGCGTAGCCGTTAACGCTGCGCGGATCTATGGAGAACACATCAGACAGTAGTGTCTTTAGGCGCGAGGAATCAATGGAGGTTCCTGTACCAATAATTCTGTGGCGAGGCAGCCCTGATATTTTCCATACCATATAAGTGACAATATCGACTGGATTAGCGGCGACTACGAATATTCCATCGAATCCCCCAGCCATAATGTTGGTGATAATTTCTCTAGTAATGACTGCAGAGGCTTCCAGGACGTCAAGTCTTGTCTGCCCTGCCTTTGGATTAGCGCCGGCGGTTAGGATAACTACATCCATTCCTGCGCAGTCGCTATGGGTTCCGGCATACACCTTGGTGCGTGTGCTTGTGAAATCCATGCAGTGTGAGAGATCAAGTGCTTGTGCCATAGCGCGGTCATAGGTGCGGTCGATCATCATGATCTCGTCGCAAATGGCCTGATTGACCATGGAGTAGGCGCAGCTGGAACCGACCATCCCGGCACCGACGATGGCAACTTTTCTTGATTTACTTTTCAATTGCCTTGACCTCGCTTTCTATTGTTAGGTATGCATATATTTTAACGTATCCCTCCACAAGTTACCTAACATCGGACACAGAAAAATATTTTTACTTCAAGATTCATCCACGTAAGAAGCCATCTCAATCGTATGAATTGAGATGGCTTCTTAGAATAACAATATATACTTAAGACTATAGGGACTGTTCCTCCGAGGAGGTCATAGCTTTATAACGTTTGTACATAAAGAATCTCCAATGAAGAATCATTCCGAAGGCCAAGATGAAGAATAATCCACCGGACTGAGGGATACTAACATAACTATTAATAAATTCATGAAGTAAGGTGCGAACAAGAAGAAGACCCAGCAAAATGAAAGCAAAGCTCTTAGAACGCTGAGCATAGACTTGCCCATCCCGTTGTTCGAAGTTTGTGCTGCGTATTAGAGGATACGCGAAGATGAACCAGCCGATCAGAAAGGCGAGCGCTGCCCACCACAAAGGGAACCTAACTTCAGGTACAACGAACATGGCAAAGCCGGTAGACATCCCGAGAGGTGGAATCCATATTTTTCGAATGGTAACTGGGCGTGCACTAGCCTTTAGACGAATAAAAATAACCATCAGCGCCATGAACAAAGCTCCTAAAGTGGAGCCGATATGTAGAAGTGAGGGGTTTATGCTACCCATGATTCACGACCTCTCTATGATATAAGTCTCTTGAGTCTTCATTATAACAGAAAAACGATGGCAGAACATTGAAGTATAGCCGAGTATAGAGGGGGAAACACGAAATAGCAGGTCAAGGCTAAACCGCCTTGACCTGCTATTTCTTACTAATTAATAAGTAGCTCAATGATATTAGTTCAGCCTAAGCTTATGAACGGCTACGTCCACTTGTTGAGCGAAGAATAAGGCTGACGATAAAGATCAGAACAATGGCCCCGATCAAAGAAGGGAAGAAATAGAAATCACTTACTTTAGGTCCCCAACTTCCCAGAAGCACGCCACCGAGCCATGAACCGATAATACCTGCGATAATGTTACCAATTACCCCGCCTGGAATATCTCTGCCCATAATCAGACCCGCTAACCAACCAATGATCCCACCAACAATTAACATCCATAAAAAACTCATGTTACTTCAACTCCTTCGTTTTGTTGTTTTCGATGTCTACTATTAACCTTGCCAATCATGTTTAAACCATATGTAAAAACTTACTATTGCCGGGAGAGTCAGGAAAAGGCCTCAAAATTGAACTCGATAATGTATTACAACTATAAACATGCTATAGTGAAAAAATATTATGAAATACTGAGTAAGTTGCTATCAGTAAAGGGTAATTAAGAAATAAATAAAATTTATACAAACAAAGGAGTCGCTACTATGGAACGGCCTAATGAGGTATTGTTTTATGTGGGAACGTATAACCCTGAAGGTGAGGAAGCTATTCTACTATGCTCACTTAGTCCTTCATCAGGGGAAATGAAGATTCTTGAGGGTACTAAGGGCATTGAGAATCCATCGTTTTTAGCAGTAAACAGCACAGGCAGCGTGCTCTATGCGGTTAGTGAGAAGGATGAGGGCGAGGTCTATGCTTTTGCTATTGATCCTGTTACTAAAGCGCTGAGTCCACTTGGAAGTCGTCCTACGGAAGGTGGCGCTCCTTGTTATGTCTCGATCAGTCCTAAGCAAGATTACATATTCGTCTCTAATTATTCCGGTGGCAATGCCAACGTATTTCCTGTAAATAAGGATGGTTCGCTTCAGGTCATGTCTGATCAAGTGAAACATGTAGGTTCAGGAATTCGGGAAGACCGTCAGGAAGCTCCGCATCCACACTCCGTCATTCCGGATGGAAGCGGTAAGCATATACTGGTTTGCGATTTGGGACTGGATCAAATCCTGATTTATCGCCTTGAAGAAGGCAAGCTGTCTAAGCATCGGGAGATTAATCTCCCACCAGGTTCAGGCCCCCGCCATCTGGCGGTACACCCTTCAGGACAATGGATTTACCTGGCAAATGAACTAAACTGTACTGTAACGGTATTTGCTAATGATGAGCAGAGTGGAAACCTCAGCATTTTACAGCATGTCAGCACGCTTCCAGAGCAATATAATGCGGGTAGTGACGATACAGCTTCCGATATTCATGTATCGCCATGTGGTAAATTCTTGTATGTCTCAAACCGGGGACAAGACAGTATCGCCTTGTTCCATATTGAGGGTTCAACAGGTCATCTTGAAGCGGTAGATTGGCAGGTTACAGGCGGACGTACTCCGCGTAATTTCGCCATTATTGGTGGCAAGCTGCTCGCTGCGAATCAAAATAGTGATATTATTACTTCGTTCTCCATCGATAGTGACAGTGGCAGATTAATTCCTACAGGGAACGAGCTGAAGATAAAGACACCGGTCTGTATTCAAGCCTTATAGGCTGGGAATAGGTTATTGTATGTTTCAATATTAGGGGCTATTCCCCGGAATTCACCCAAATAAAAGGCCTTCCAATCAGCTGTACATGTGCTGAGGGGAAGGCCTTAAAATGGTATAATGGCAAGTTACCTTAAAACATATTTCGAATTCCTAGATCGTAAAAGCCAATGTCATCTAGCATGATTTTATCTCCCTCGGCTTCAAGGTAGAAGGTGATTTCCGTCAGGTTCTCAGGCTCTAGCTCAGGTTCTTCCTCTTGAAACTGTTCGAACGGCATCTCATAGGTTTGAAATACAGCTTCGGACAGATCACCGTACTTCCCATCATTAATCCGTTCTTCAAGCCATGGGAATAATGTGAACTGAGTTTGCGGCAGTGGAAGAATATCCATTACCTCACTTAGCGGCAAGCGTGCTGAGGTATCATTTTTGTCGGTTAACTCAACCTCTACATTGGGAGGTAGCGGAATACTTAGTTCATCTTTGATATCACCATTGAGGTTTGCTAAGGAAAATGTAAGGCCATCTGCGTCTGAAAGGGCCATTTCAGTAACAACACTGTCTTTAAGCTTAATGTTGTAATAAGCTTCTTCGTCTTTTTTGGCTGTGCGTTCAAGAACGACACCATATGTGGCTTTGCTCTTCGATTCACGATCCTTCGCGAGCTCTTCCGACCAGGATAATCCGGATGCTTCTGCTGTTCCGAGATTAACGGTATTCTTGTTGTGGTCCTCGTCAAATGTGGCTACTGGCCGATATCCCCCATCCTGGAATCGATTGTAGTAAGTGGTCTCCGGTAACCATTTCAGTCCACTGCGGTAATCCCGGAACAAGCTCTGGTATTCGTCTTTTCCATGCAAAGTGGTCTCCAGAAAAGCTGACACATACACTTTAGCGATTCGCCGCTGCTTGTCTGCTTCCATAATTTGCGCTCGATTTAAAAAGAGGCCAGCAGGTAATGTCTGATCATACGCGCCCCAATCGCTGTTGAATTGACTGTGATTGGCGTCCGCAATATACAGCGAGCTTTTGAAAGCAGAGGAGCCTTGAGAATAGGAAGTACGTATATACTGCCGATCACCATAGAAATCATGTACATCCCCATCACGAGCCCCTTGCAGAGTCAAATAGTTGACATCCTTGAGACGGGCTTGCTGATCGTCTATCGTTTTGTCCGTAGGGGCAAGGGCAATTATAGAGGCTATATTAAAACGATCTACTGCCTTCATAACGGGATCATTTTTGAACCAACGTTCGGCGTCTGCTGCCATAGCAACCGCTTGTCCTCCACGGCTATGGCCGAGCAGGGCGGTTTTTGTGAAATTTATTTTTTGATAAAAAGGATTGTCTGGTTCATCCGAGAAAGCTGCTAGCTGTTCCAGGTGTTTCAGAATGATCCAGGTCCGTACTTTAAAATCATTGTCCGGAATACCGGACCAAGCAGAATAGTTCAGGAAATTCTCATCCAGGGAAATTGCGATAAACCCCCGGCTGGCCAAGAGTTCACCGAGATAAGCGTACCCTCCGTCAGAGTAATCTTCCATCATATGATTTCCGTGCACCATCAGAACTACCGGATAGGGACCTTCGCCCTCAGGCATCCATACTCGGCCGTTCAGTGGAAGTGCATTATAATCGAATCCCCAGAATAAAGTGCGGAGTTTTGACCAATCCTTAATATAAGCTGAAGCATCTACTGTAGAAGAGATCACATTTGTATCCTTGCCGTATTCGGTCCGATGCAGATCCTTACCGCTGGCATAAGTGAAGGTCTGATAGGCTTGATTGCCAGGTTGTGATGGACTTGCGGCCGTCAATGGAATCACATCGGAATCACTGATATCAATGGGGTCCAAAGTAGGTATTTCCTGCACTCCGTTTGCCAGAGCAAGTTGGGAAAAAGTCACCGTAATGGTAAGCAGAAGTCCCATGGTTATTCTTTTGCTGCGCAGCAGACCGATGGCTAATCCGCCCAATGCACCTAATACTGATAGTAGAACAGCAATGAGAGCCGCAGCTTCAATCTCAAAATCTGCGTAATATAAGATTAGTAGAATCGCTCCAACATCGCTCAATACACAGCCTGCGAATAGTCGTGGGATGCGCAGTCCGGTCAACGCGATCAGTACAGCAATGATATTGCTGGCAATGGCCAGCAGAATGGTACTCGTACCTGCAGCAAGTGCAATATCTGTTGGCACCCCTAATCCAGTGGGTATACCTAATACGGCAGTGGTAAAGGCCAAAAAGCAAACGATCCAAAGACCAGCGATCGCTGTCCTCCAGACCGTTGTATCATAACGGTAAGTTCCCCTAATCCTTCGACTAATTTCTTGAGTCATTCTCCTACGAAGCCGTGGTCTTATCGGCGCAGGAACGTACTCTAAATCCATACCCATGATTCTCACTCCCGACATTAAGCGGTAATTTTTCCAGACCATAAGCTGTAGCAATAATATTACTTTATAGCATCAATAACAAGTGGATCTTACAGGAACCCACACCATGGCCTGTATAGCGTGGGATTTGAAAGATTCCTTTGTCATTGGCTGGAAAAAAAGGTTTGACACGGTTAAAGGGTTTCAGTATTATATCCATATAACCAACTAAGTAGATAGGAATAATTGAAGAAAGTTCTTACCGTACAGACGGAGGAACGCCTACATTAGGCTCGCAGACACGTGTCATAGGACCGGTTTGACTTGCCATACGTAGGCTTTTCTCCGTCTTTTTTATTACCGCAGGCTTAAACGCCTCGGCGTCCTAATAAGGGTGGTAAGACTTTCTTATATTTAAAGAAAGAAATGATGGCAAGAAAAAACATGGGGGAGTGGAAATGATGAAGAGAACAATGAACAAAGGACTTCTTGTAGGATTTACCTTGTTGCTGACGGCAGGACTTACTGCTGCTTGCGGCGGCAATAACAATAGCG
Organism: Paenibacillus pseudetheri; assembly: GCF_924513355.1. Classification (NCBI taxonomy): domain Bacteria; kingdom Bacillati; phylum Bacillota; class Bacilli; order Caryophanales; family Paenibacillaceae; genus Paenibacillus; species Paenibacillus pseudetheri. The sequence continues at coordinate 57,701 of NZ_CAKMAB010000006.1, read as the reverse complement.
GAAATAGTGCTAGTCCGGCAACGGACACACCAGCAACAACCAACACAGCGGAGGCTACAAATGCTGCTGAAGCTACAAAAGCGCCATCGAAAGATCCGGTGGAACTGCTCAACGTATCCTATGATCCTACTCGTGAGCTATATGAGAACTATAATAAGGCTTTTGCAGCGTACTGGGAAAAAGAAACGGGACAAAAGGTCACGATTAAGCAATCTCACGGTGGATCAGGTAAACAAAGCCGTGCTGTGCTTGATGGTCTGGAAGCGGATGTAGTCACACTGGCCCTTGGTTATGATATTGATGCCTTGCAGGAAAAGGGTCTTATTAATGAAGGCTGGCAAAGTAAATTTGATCATAACAGTTCACCGTACACCTCGACGATCGTATTCTTAGTACGCAAAGGAAATCCAAAGGGAATTAAAGATTGGCCGGATTTGCTCAAAGAGGGCGTAGAAGTGATTACACCGAATCCGAAAACATCAGGTGGCGCACGTTGGAACTACTTGGCGGCGTGGGGTTACGCGCTAGACCACAACAATAACGATGAAGCTAAGGCTGAGGAATTTGTAAAAGAATTGTTCAAACATGTTCCGGTGCTGGATACGGGTGCGAGGGGCTCGACGACCACTTTTGTAGAACGTGGAATTGGCGATGTACTGATTGCATGGGAGAATGAAGCTTATCTTTCTGTAGAAGAGCTTGGTCCAGATAAATTCGATATCGTAAATCCATCTGAGAGCATCCTGGCTGAACCGCCGGTAGCGATAGTAGATAAGGTTGTGGATAAAAGAAATACGCGTGAAGTTTCCGAGGCTTACTTGAAATATCTCTATACGGAGGAAGGACAAAAAATCGCGGCTGAGAACTACTACCGTCCAACGCTAGAAAGCGTGAAAGAACAATATAAAGATAAGTTCCCAGAAATAAAGCTCTTCACATTGGCTGATAAATTCGGAACCTGGAAAGAAACGCAAGAGAAGCATTTTAACGATGGCGGGATTTTTGACAAGATCTATGTGCCGGGTGCTAAATAACAGATTAACTAAACGAAAATTTTACTTTTGTTAAAGAGATTTGTCCCTAGTAAGGGGCTGATCGGCTAACCTGCCGAAGGCGAGAAAGGATGAATAGGGGATGAATGTCACCGCAACGACTACAGCTGTATCGGCGACAACGCGGCGAAAGATACTACCCGGTTTTGGGATAACGATGGGGTACAGCGTACTTTACCTGAGTCTCGTGGTACTCTTGCCACTTTCAGCGCTGTTGTTCAATTCTACTGGGTTGAGCTGGGCGAAATTCTGGGATGTAGCTACCGATCCGCGTGTATTGGCTTCGTATCGTGTCAGTCTGTCTACGGCAGCGGCCGCTGCTTTTGTGGATGCTATTCTAGGTCTCTTGCTGGCGTGGGTACTAGTACGTTACGAATTTCCGGGCAAAAGAATATTTGATGCGCTGATCGATCTTCCGTTTGCTTTACCGACAGCTGTAGCTGGTGTTTCCTTGACGGCTCTTTATGCCACAAATGGCTGGATCGGGGCGTGGCTTGAGCCACTAGGATTAAAGGTGGCATTTACTCCACTTGGTATTACCCTCGCCTTAATGTTCATCGGGATACCATTCGTCGTGCGAACGGTACAGCCGGTGCTGGAGGATTTGGACCGAGATATGGAGGAAGCCTCGGCAACCCTCGGTGCAGGCCGCTGGAGAACCTTTCGTTCTGTAGTACTGCCCGAGCTGTTCCCGCCGTTGTTAACAGGCTTTGCTTTGGCATTTGCCCGTGGTATTGGCGAATTCGGCTCTGTCGTGTTCATCTCCGGTAATATGCCGATGAGAACGGAGATTGCTCCTTTGCTTATTATGTCCAAACTGGAGCAGTATGATTACGCTGGTGCTACCGCTGTTGCGTTGCTTCTGCTTCTCATTTCCTTCTTAATGCTGTTAGTCATTAATACGCTTCAGCGTTGGGTTCGTAAGACTTCTCGGTAGGTCTTTAGGTATTGACTCTCTATATTGCAAGTATTTAATTTGGAAGTTTTGTTTTGCTGAGCGATTCTTAGCGAAGCTATACCCTAACAGGTAAATGACGACTTTATTTTACGAAGCATACTTGCTTCCGTAAAATGCAGAATCCTCCGTTAGATAAAGTACTCGAAGAGTAATCTGGGTGTTGGAGGAGCGATAGCGATCTCGAAGTTTTGAACCAGATAACTGGTAAGAAAGGAACGGGGAGGAATATTGGAACTGTAGAAGCGCTAGCGTTCGCCTTTATCCTCGGATTTCTACCGTGACAGCGGTTCAAATCAGGAAATCTGAGGATAACAGCGATCGGAAGTCCAATATTCCTTGAAAGTGACCCATTGCCAGTAATCTTGTTTCAATAATTTCCGAGACAGCAAACGATCGGAAAACCAAGATTTCTCTAAGATGCTTCACATCTACCGAAATTCGGCATTTTTAAGAAGCTAATCATGCTTTCGTAAAACCCTTTAAAGGAGGAATAACTTGTGGCAGGCACCATCCCACTCCAAGCCCCCCGGCTACAGAAGAATACGTCCTCGCCAGCGACAACGGAAACCAAGGTTGTAAAATGGGTGTTGATCGGAGCTGCCGGACTAGTCCTTTTTTGGCTGATTGCTTTGCCTTTGATTGTTGTGCTAACAGAGGCGCTGAAAAAGGGCTGGGACGTATATATAGCTGCTCTGACCGATCCAGATGCCCGTTCCGCGCTGCGGCTGACGTTGCTTGTTGCAGCGATCACTGTTCCACTGAATACTTTTTTTGGCGTAGCGGCTGCATGGGCAGTAACCAAGTTTCGTTTTCGCGGCAAAGGGTTTCTCATTACCTTGATTGATCTCCCCTTTGCAGTATCGCCTGTCATCGGCGGTCTGATCTTTGTGCTCGTCTTCGGCGCCAACGGTTGGTTTGGCCCTTGGCTGAGCGCCCATGATATCAAGATCGTATTTGCGCTTCCAGGCATCGTGTTGGCCACACTGTTTGTGACATTTCCTTTTGTGGCGCGTGAGTTAATTCCACTGATGGAGGATCAAGGGACACAGGAGGAAGAGGCAGCGATTACCCTCGGAGCACATGGGTGGCAAATCTTTTTCAGAGTCACGCTCCCCAATATTAAATGGGGTTTATTATACGGCATTATTTTGTGTAATGCGCGGGCCATGGGCGAGTTCGGGGCAGTCTCAGTGGTGTCCGGACATATACGTGGGGAGACAAATACACTGCCGCTGCACGTTGAGATTTTGTACAATGAATATCAATTTTCAGCCTCTTTTGCAGTAGCATCACTGCTCCTGTTGTTGGCCTTGGTGACGATGATTATTAAAAGCTGGTTATCGCGAAAAAATGTTCATTGACAGTACTTTTGGTTCCGTGCTAAGTTAATTCATAGTATACTGGTTGGTAATAACGGAATTGTGAAAATTAGGCGGATATAATCCTTTGGAATGGGGAAAGGGAGGCTAGAGAATGGCTAAACCGCTGAAAGTGGATGATTTATGGCTTACGCGGATTGCAGGGCTTCTGGATGATATGGAATTTGGCTCCTTGCACATCGTGGTGCATGAAGGTCAGATTGTTCAGATGGAGCGTACGGAACGCAAACGTTTTGAGAATGGCAATGGCAACGCAAATGGGCGTTACATTAATGAGAGTGGAACCCGGCGGGCCGATTCCCAATCGGCAGGACGTTGATACAATCTCGGGCAATCATAAAGGGATCTATTATCTTTATGGATAAAAATTATGGAGTTGCCTCAGCGGCCTTGAAATCCCTGCTGGGGCAACTCCTCTGTTTTTTGATACGAAGCACCGATCGGACTCAGAAGACTCTAAACGCAGTTTTTTTGCACATTTGGCTTGCTAACGATCCATAATCGCTATTGGCATATTAATAACGAGGGGTTTGGCGGCGTGAAGCGGACATACCTTCCATCAGCAGTATGAGCGCAGTGACGCCATGCATAATCCAGCCTACGATAGGGATGAATGCTAAAATCGAGGTGATAATGCCTAGAACGTTTCCGACGATGGGCTTCCGCTCTCTTTGCAATATAACGATGGCTACTGCGTGTAGCAAAAAGGCAATGGCAAGTGGGACCCAACCATTAACGATGATAAATAGACCACCGATCAACGGCAGAGCCAGAAAGGCTTCATACAGGCATGTTCCCCATTTGAACAGCTTGGCTACAGGAGACATAATGCTTCACCATCCCTTTTAGAGTATTGTTATAAATACTATTCCACACAGTGAGTAATAGGATTCAAGAATATAATTAAAGTTTCAAACCATGTGAATAATCATCGGTGGCGAGTCTTGCCTGTGTACCATAGAGTCGTATATAGTTGGAACAGCAATGCTGAACGGTGTTAAGCTTGGTATATCGTATAAAGCTAGGGGGCGATCGGTTTGGGGACAACAGGAAAGCTGGATATACGTCATGAATGTCCTTCAGTGGAACAGTATTTAGCGCTGAGAGAAGAGGCTGGACTGAGTGCAATGAGCGTGGAAGGGGCTGCGATAGGGCTGCCTCGTTCTATTTCTGCGGCATCAGGAAATTCCTTCATACTGTACCGGACAAGGCTTATGTCAGTCTAATCGGGGATGGGGAAGCCTCTAAATTGTATGCACAATATGGCTTTGAACCGGTCATGCCACGTTCTCAGGGAATGTTTTTACGCCCTTAATGTGAGGACATGCTGCTTAGGAGAGTGCCCCTTGTATTGGTGAAGGGGTTTTTCGTTTGGAAGTTAACGTATGCGATTTGATTTCAAATGAACCTCAGGGGATAAATAATGTTTAAAGGTTGTAAGGGAAAGGCTATTGAGACGAGTATTGAAAAATATAAATAAGTAGGAAGGTCGTACGCTGGCCTTACCCGGAAAAAGTGAGGAAAAAACAGATGGATGTTGTAGTATTGGGTGCATCAGGAACGATTGGAAAGGCGATTATACAGGAGGCTTTAAAAAGAAAACATGAGGTAACAGCTGCGGTACGGAATCCAGAATCAATAACCCTTGAACATGAACGTCTGCATATCACGACTGTAGATGTTCTAGATCCTGCTTCAGTTGCAGCTGCGGTCCGTGGACATGAAGAGGTAATCAGTGCATATGGTCCAGTACTCGGCCAAGAGAAGGATCTGATAACAGCAGCTAAGGCAATTGTAGAGGGAATGCAAGAAGCTGGGCTCAATCGACTGCTAGTTGTGGGTGGTGCAGGTAGTTTGAAGACTGAAACTGGAGAGCTGTTGATGGATACGGCAGACTTCCCAGCTGAGATTAGACCATTGGCAGAGGCTCATGCGGAAGCTTATGAAATTTACAAAAACACAGAACTGGATTATACGTATGCCAGTCCTGCTGCGGTAGTTCATTCAGGCCGACGTACAGGCCAATTCCGCATTGGACTCGACCGTCTCGTTTTTGATGAGAATGGCGAAAGTATAATCAGTGTAGAGGATTTTGCTGTTGCTATGGTGGACGAGCTGGAGGAAGGGAATTTTAGCCGGACAAGATTTACTGTAGCTTATTGATATCAAGCTAGTTGTGGATTGAAGTGTAGCGGAAAGGGGCCGAATCATGTATCTGGTAACTGCTGAGCAAATGCGGCGGCTGGACGGAGAAACGATCCAGCGGCTGGGGATTCCAGCTATTGCGCTGATGGAGAATGCGGGAAGAGTGATCGCAGAGGAGATCGTTGCGCTATGCCGGCGGAGAGGTGGAGAGGGCTGCAGAAGTGCAGCCGGATGGGAAGACGCCGGGAAAGATGCCGCGCTGGCTGGCGCGGCATTTCAGGTCAGCGCAGATCATGCGCTGACCCTGGACAATGCCGCCGCCGAGCGATGGTTCATCCTCGTCGGCAAAGGCAACAACGGCGGCGATGGCCTCGCCGCCGCACGGTATCTTCGCGAGACTGGCATCGCCGTCACGCTCGTTTATGCTGTGCCGCCGGAGTCGCTCTCCGGCGAGGCCGCCCTGCAGCGCGATGCGGCTGCAGCCATGGGCCTTCCTGCCGTGGTATACGGCAGGGACCGGGTGGACCTTGCCGAGTGCAGCGGCATCTTGGATGCGCTGCTCGGCACCGGCGCCGCGGGAGCCCCGCGCGGCGCCTATGCGGAGCTGATTGCCGCAGCGAATAGCAGCGGCAAAGTGATCGTGTCCGCGGACATCCCGAGTGGTCTGAACGCGGACACGGGTGAGACGCATGAGCCTTGCATTCATGCGTCGGTGACGGTTTGCCTCGCGTTTCTCAAGCGAGGCCTCCTGCAATACCCCGGTGCAGGCGCAGCGGGGCATGTGAAGGTCCGGGCCATCGGCATTCCGGCTTCTCTGGCCACTAACATTGGTGTGCAGGTTCACCTGCTGACACCGGAAGTGCTGCATGCCCATTTGGGCGTAGATCTGGCCCGCCGGCGTTCGCCTGATGGCCATAAGGGTACTTATGGGCATGTCCTTCTTGCTGCCGGCACCTTAAGAATGAGCGGTGCCGGACTGCTCTCTGCCCGTGCTGCGCTCCGGGCAGGTTGCGGATTAGTGACATGGGCGCTTCCTCAGAAGCTGCTGCCCTCTATCATCGGTTCTGCCCCTGAGCTGATGCTGGCCGATGTTGGCAGCAATGAAGATGGAACCTGGCGAGCAGGGAGCGTTTCAGAGCTACTGAAGCTAAGTAAAGAGCGAGATGTTCTTGCCGTTGGTCCTGGTCTTGGTCGGTTCGAGGCCGATACAGAATGGCTTCGCAATCTCTGGGAAGGGACGGATTGTCCTCTGGTGATCGATGCGGATGCTTTAAATGTATTAGCTGACGCTGATTACAAGAGCTGGGCAAGTAGACGCCATCCGGTGATTCTGACGCCTCATCCAGGTGAGATGGCCCGTCTTGCTAGGATAACAACAGCTGAGGTGCAACGGGACCGCATCAGTCTGGCTATGGGATATGCGAAAGAGCATGGGGTTACGCTCGTATTAAAAGGAGCACATACGGTTATAGCAACGCCTGAAGGGCAAGCTTATGTAAACACCACAGGCCATCCCGGCATGGGCACTGGTGGAGCCGGTGATGTGTTAACGGGCATCATTTCCAGCCTGCTGGCTCAGGGACTGAATGAGGCGCAGGCAGCAGCTTTTGGTGTATATTTACACGGATTAGCAGGGGAGAGAGCCGCCCTTCAGCGGAATAATCCAGCGGCTATCATTGCCGGTGATATCATAGAAGCCCTCTGAGTGTAGCTTATAACAGCAGTAAGCAGAGCAGCGGCAGAAATAGTGCAAATACTGGAAGTAACAGAGGGGAGCGTTCCACACCCAGCTGCGTCACACGCAGCAGCAACAGTCCCAAAATTCCTGCCAGACCCCATAGCAGTAGCTCTGCACCTTGTTCTGCTGCTAGCCATAGACCTGCACCGAAACCTGCGGCTACGTATACAACCAGGGAAACGATGTGGGATGTGGAACGCAGGAGGCGCAGCAGAACATCGGCTACTAGTGCGGCTGGCAGTCCATAAGCATAAATTGCATAGGGGATCGAAAGAGGCCAACCCTCAGGTACGCCGTTATGTTGTGGAAACCCAAGCATAAGTAAGGAGATAAGGACGTACGTTAGCCCTGCGCAGGCTAATTTTGTTAAGGCATACATGCCACTTGTTAAACGTACAGAAGGAATATCATAATCGGGCATCTTATTCATAGGTATACATTCCTCTCGTTGAGTATTATGCATTAGCTTGTGACCATATCTCCACCGTTGACATGGATACATGTCCCCGTAACATATGAAGAATCAGGGCCCGCTAAATAGAGATATGCTCCTGCTAGCTCGTAAGGCTGTGCGGCTCGTTTAAAAGGGGTATCTGTACCAAAGACACTAACTTCCTCTGCAGAGTAGCTTGAGGGAATTAGAGGGGTCCAAACTGGGCCGGGAGCGACACTGTTGACGCGGACACCAGAGTCTACAAGCGATAAGGCTAAAGAGCGGGTAAAAGAGACCACAGCTCCTTTGGTGGAGGAATAATCTATGAGCTCTTTATTTCCTTGATAGGCAGTAATGGAAGCGGTATTAATGATGGATGCACCTTTTTTAAGATGTGGAAGTGCAGCTTGAGTTAAGTAGAAGAATGGGAAAATATTCGTCTGAAACGTCTGGTACAGCTGCTCTTCTGTGATATTTAAAATGCTTTTTTGTGGATATTGGACACCGTGATTGTTGACCAGAATGTCCAGCTTGCCAAAGGTGCGAACCGTATGATCCACAGCTTTGAAGCAGTTTTCTTTATGGCGTAGATCAACTTCGATTCTTAAACAACGCTGACCTAATTCTTGAATCCGCTGCTGAGTGACTTCTGCATCCGAAGCTTCGTATAAATAAGCTATAGCAACATCTGCACCTTCTTTTGCAAAAGCAATGGCCGCCGCTTTACCAATTCCGCTGTCGCCTCCGGTGATGAGAGCCACTTTTCCCTTTAGCTTTCCACTACCGGTTATCTCCGGATTTTCACTGATCGGACGAGGATTCATCAGACTCTCCAGACCTGGCTGGCGATCTTGATGCTGTGGAGGAAAAGCAATGGGCTGCTCCTTACATACTGTTCGTTCCCCGTAATAGGGGGAGATAGGATTCATTTTTTTTGAATAACCTCCTTGCTTTCTATCTTCCGTATATTTCTATGCATGCGCCCAGAAAAGCGTGCGCTGTCTTCGAGACATACCTATGCGTATAACCACTTAGAAGGGGGATTTGAGAATGAATGATTGGCGAAATGTCAATTATTTGATTCATGGAACCGCGGTTCAGAAAGAGGTCTATAACCTTCTTACAGAGCTGGAGATTATGAATTTGCTAACGGACTATAACCCTTTGTTAGTTGGGACAATACCGCTTGGAATTCAAGTGGAGGACAGCGATTTAGATATCATTTGTGAGGTTTATGATCCTGTGAAGTTTAAGTCGCTAGTTGTTCGATTTTTTGGAGCTATGGAGGGTTTTGTTAGCGAATCACGAGTGGTTCAAGGCATTCCTCGAACGAAAATTAACTTTATGGCAAAGGGCTGGCCTATAGAACTGTTTGGACAGCCGAGGCGAACGGAGCTCCAGAATGGTTATTTGCATATGATCGTTGAAGCTGAAATTTTAGCTCAGATGGATGATGATTTTCGCGAACGGATCATTCTTTTAAAAACAAGTGGATGGAAGACAGAGCCTGCCTTTGCAAAAGTTTTGGGATTAAAGGGTGATCCTTATGAAGCGTTGCTGGAGCTGGAAAAGCTTTCACGGAGCGAGCTCTATTCTTTATGCCATTCTATACAAGCGAGGGAATAAGTATGATTTTGTCTTGAGAATCTCCGCACAGCCGGTATTGCCAAGTGCCAACTGATGGTTATTGGAACTAATGAACAAGGTATTCTCAGGATATCTTATGATACTCAGGACAAAATAGAAATACCACCCTCCCTCCCTCTGAAGTACGCAATATTAGGTATATGTATATCACAGCAAAAGTTACGGTGAACTAACGGCTGCTAGTGCAGTATACTATATAGGAGTATGATAATTGCCTATTTTTGCAGGCAGGAGGTCTTTTATGCGTTTTAAGGATGTATTTTCAATTATTGGTCCGGCAATGGTCGGTCCTTCAAGCTCACATACCGCTGGGGCAGCACGGATCGGAAGGGCTGCAAGGCAGGTGCTGGGTGAAGTACCGCGTGTGGCTGAAGTAACGTTTTTCGGTTCTTTTGCAGCAACTTATCAGGGACATGGCACAGATCGAGCGATTGTTGGAGGGTTACTTGATTTCACTACTGACGATCATCGGCTTCCAGATTCCCTAGAACTGGCGGTCGAAGCCGGGATGGAAGTTTCTTTTAAGCAAGGAACAGGTCTGTTCCCACATCCGAACACCGTTAAGCTACATCTCATCGGACAAAAAACAGGAAGCGAACTGACGCTAACAGGGACATCTATTGGTGGCGGGAACATCGAGATTGTTGATATCGACGGTTTTGGAGTGAAGCTTACGGGGATCTATCCGACGGTTCTGATTAATCATATGGATTATTTAGGTGTTCTGGCAAGTGTTACGGAAGTGATGCGTAACGGACAGTTTAATATAGGGCATATGTCTCTGGATCGTAAGAATCGTAGTGGTGCAGCCTTAACGGTGCTGGAGCTGGATGAAGCGGCTACACCGGAGCTTATTGAAGCGCTTAAAGCGCTCACTGCTGTGAAATCCGTGAAGTTGGTTAATTTAAACGAAGGTAAGCAAGATGAGAAGGGGAAGGAAAGTTTAACATGAATTTTCAAACACTTAGCGAGCTGGCTGTATTGTGTGAGGAACGCGGTCTCACGATTGGAGCACTTATGCTCGAAGAGCAAAGCGCGGAATCTGGACGTTCCAGTGATCATGAATTTTCCACGATGCGTGAATATTACGGCGTGATGAAAGAGGCTGTTCATCGCGGGATGCATGAAGATACAACTTCGCGCAGCGGCCTTACAGGCATGGATGCCCAGCGTGTAGGAGCATATAACGCGGCTGATGAGCCATGCCTAGGTGGACCTGCAGGTCAAGCTATGGCTTACGCGCTGGCTGTATCCGAAGTGAATGCTTCTATGGGCCGGATCATTGCGACGCCTACTGCTGGTTCATGCGGGATTATTCCGGGTGTATTTCTCAGCTGTCAGGAACGGTTTGGCTGGGACGATGACTACATGGTATCCGGATTGTTTGCAGCCGGGGCCATCGGTTATGTCATCGCCAATAATTCATTTGTATCGGGCGCGGAAGGCGGCTGTCAAGCTGAGGTAGGTTCAGCCATTGGGATGGCGGCAGGCGCGTTAACCGAGCTACGCGGTGGAACGCCTGCACAAGCAGTGCATGCTGTCGGGCTAGCACTTAAGAACACTTTAGGCCTGATTTGTGATCCGGTCGGAGGACTTGTAGAGATTCCTTGTATTGTTAGAAACGGATTCGGTGCAGTTACCGCACTTGCCGCCGCAGATATGGCACTGGCTGGTGTTCGTAGTGTGATTCCTTCAGATGAAGTTATCAAGGTCATGCTCGAGGTAGGTTCAGCTATGCCAGAGAAACACCGCGAGACTGCAGGAGGCGGTTTAGCACAGACACCTACCGGCCGTAAAATCATGCAGGATTTACGCAAAAAGAAGTGATTAATACGTCACAAATCACAATTTTGTATTTAGAGCATTTTGAAACGTTCCAGCTGATCCCATTGACCTTCTTGCCGAAGGATTTCTGCCTGCCTAGGTCCAATGAGGTCAAAGTGGGGAAACGATGAACGATTATGAATATATTGGGCCGGCAATCCATTCTCCTCGCACCAGTGTTTCAGTGTGGTAAGATTACTACAGCCCACCTTGGTGACGGTAGTGATACCGGGAAAGCGTGGATCCAGCCAATAATGAGTCAAGAAGGCGATCTCTCCTGCGGAGACCGCTTTTTTCCACCGGGATAATTCTTCTCTATTGATGCCGAAGGCCATAACGTCTCATCCTTATCTATTGTAGTTGACAACATTATAACCCATGAAAGGGGATTACATTATGAACGGACAAGTAAGAGCGGATATTCGTTCTGGGCTTGAAGTGGATATTGTACTTAAGCAGGATCAGCCTACAGGCAAGCTAACACACGGTACGGTGAAAGATATTCTCACGAACTCGCCTCGGCATCCGCATGGCATTAAGGTTAGATTGACTAGCGGACAGGTAGGACGAGTTAAGAATATTACAGGCAACTAAATAAACTACACTTCTCCACATTAAAAAGCGACCCTAATCTTGTTGTTCTGCTCACGGAAACAGAACAACGAGATTAGGGCTTTTTGGTTTAAGTTGTTATATTCGGCCCAAAAAATCCTCAACAGATTTATCAGCTTTAGTCTGATTACATAACGTGCAAGCGCAGACGCAATTATCTGGGGTTGTATGACCACCTTTAGCACGAGGTAGTAAATGATCAATGGTGTCCCCATAAGCGCCGCAGAAGTAGCAGATGTAATTGTCTCTGGCTAGTATATAAGCGCGAAAATCCTTATTACTATACAATCGTCGAATAGTTCGACGGTTTACAACGATAGCGGCATGTTCCCTGACTAGGGTAATCGCAAGCGCTAGATCGATCTCCTGATGCCAGCGCCGTCCCTTATCGCTATGACCACGCATCAGAATCATCCCTTTGGCAGAAGGAATCAATTGGGTTGGATCCTCGGGATTTAGCTTCGTGCCTTGAGAGTGTGGGTGTTTTCTTCGCTGCTCCAAACCTCGTACGCGGCGGTTCGGATTGGATTGTCCAGGAGAAGCAGCGGCGGAAGGTGGCTTTCCTTCTTTGGGACGTTCCAATAGAGCTTGCTGATGAGTTTGGATCGTATTAAGCTTCACCAGTAAGGGGTTTGCTGTGAGGTTTATATTTAGTGCTTCCCGTTGTTTCCGACATTCACGGCAGGCACCACGGCGTGACTGCCCTTTGGAACGTTTGCCTGTACGTCTGCGAAACTCAGAGAGCGGCTTCTGTTTGTGGCAATAAGCACACTGTTTGGTAAATAGAAGGTCGGTATCATTCATAAGTATGTTAGGTGCAGCGCATGTGTACGCATGTCCTGTCTCCTTGTTTTTTAAATATAAGAAACTATAAGTTTCACACCATACTTTATGTCTTAAATTTCTCGCTAAACGCTTACCGCCCTTATAAGGACGTCGAAAGCGTTTGTACTTGGGATTCAATGGTTCTATTTATGAGATCCGTCAGGTGAAAGGTTAGCTTCTAAACTTAGTATACCGTAAAGCGCTGCTGTTCACATCGTACGTAATAAAACCGTAAACACAGCCAAATTTGTGATATGCATCTCGGTGATACACAGGGAAAACTTGTAAAATAAAAAAGAGGGGCAAATTCATTATCTAAATAAGATTGCTCTAATTCTTATAAGGAAATGGGGTAATGAAATGGAATTAATGAAGGGAAGGCCGGGTACGGTAACATGGCTTTATATTCTTCTTATTTTTTTGGGGATTGGAGCGTTAGGAGGGGGTGGTGCTCTTGTAATAGATCCTAGCGGGGATCTAATAAAAATGCCGACTTCTATGCTGGAAAGATCGCCATTCTCAGATTTTTTATTCCCGGGTATTCTGTTATTTATCGTATTTGGTTTATTGCCCCTCCTCGTTGTTTATGGTCTGATCAAGAGACCTCAGTGGCACTTGGTAGAACGATTAAATCCTTTTAAAAAATTATATAGCTTCTGGGCTTTATCTCTGTATATCGGGTTTGGGCAAATCATTTGGATAACGGTGCAGACATTCATGCTAAATAGTGTTGCAATTATACATCTGATCTACATGAGCCTAGGGCTATTGATTCAGGCTGTCACATTACTCCCCTCTGTACAAAGTTACTTTTCGCTGGACGGCGGTACGGAAAGACGTTAAAATTGCAGTGAACAAAAGGCATTTCATATGTCAGGGCAAGGAGCGAGCCGAATTGACAACGATATACGATATTGCCAAAAGAACCGGTTACTCTCCAACAACGGTTTCTAAGGCGTTTAATAATTATTCCGATGTACGTGAGAAAACTCGTCAGGAAATATTCCGGGTTGCCCAAGAAATGGGATATTTGCCGAATTCACATGCCCGTACATTGACCACTAAGAAATCGTGGACCATCGGTGTACTGTTCGTAGAGAATACGGGATTTGGTATTCGCCATCCTTTTTTCAGCGCTGTGATCGAGAGCTTTAAGAAGGTTGCCGTGGAAAAAGGGTATGCCCTCATGTTTATCTCCAAGGATGTCGGCGGTAAGCAAAGCGGTTATTTAGAGAATTGCAGGATTCGTGGCGTAGACGGCGTTGTTGTCTTCTTGTCCGATTATGAGGATCCGTATTTCCGTGAGCTACTTGAGAGTGATATCCCTACGGTTATTGTGGATTTTGAGACTTCTGAGACGCATACAGTATGCTCCGATAATACAGCTGGGGCACAGCTGGCGGTGGAGTATCTAGCTTCTTTGGGGCATCGCAAGATTGCTCATATATCCGGAGGCATGAATACATTCCCAGGTAAAATGCGGGAGCTAGGTTATAAGACCGCCATGAAGCAGCGAAGGTTTAAAGTGCCCAAGTCCTATGTTGTAAACGGAGCCTTTTATTCTCGGGAAAGCGGCTATAACGCGATGCTGGAGCTTCTTAAGCTCCCTGAACGTCCAACCGCCGTCTTTGCTTCGGGTGACTTACTAGCCTTAGGGGCTATTATGGCTGCTAAAGATAGTGGACTTTCCGTACCGATGGATATTTCAGTTATGGGTTACGATGACATCGATCTTGCCGAGTATGTTTCGCCTGCATTGACAACGGTGCGTCAGGACACGGAACTTCTTGGAAGCCAAGCGGCGGACATTCTTTTATCGTCAATTGAAGGCAAAGTGATAGATAAGGAAGCGATTTTAGTTCCGGTGGAAGTGGTTGAACGGGAATCCTGTGCACCTCCGATTAGCGGAAGTTAGTCGATATTAAAATCAGGATAAATCTTGACGAACTGAAAAGAGTGCTGCTAAAGTAAAGGACATTACAGCTTTCAATTTTTTTCTATGAGGTGAGAGAGTGGTATTTGGCACATCTTATGTTGTGAGATGGAGCTATAATCGACTCATGATTATAAATGCTCTTTCAATTGATTTGGAAGATCATTTTTTTTCGAAAATAATCGAAACCGGTTTCGATTATTTCGATTTTGGCTCATTGCTCCGAATCTATAACATCGGAAGATGATCCAGTAAGGACTAGTGCTTTGGTAAGAAAACAATTCAGAGGAGATGGATGAAATGGCAAAAGTTCAAACTGTGGTAACTGCAAAAGATACAGGGGAACGCTTAACTCCAAAAGATGCAATTGTTTTTAGCGCAAGAGTAGGATCTGGGTCTGCCGATGTGGAGCTTAAGCCAGAGCAGGAATTTCAAAAGATGATTGGATTTGGCGGCGCTTTCACTGAAGCTGCTGCTTATACGTTGTCACGCCTGAGCTCCGAGAAACGAGCAGAGGTTATCCATCGGTACTTCCATCCTGTAGAGGGATTAGGCTATAGCATGGGGCGTGTTCATATTCACAGCTGTGATTTTGCCCTCGGAAATTATACGTATGTTGCTGATCATGACACAGAGCTAACTACTTTTGATATCTCACATGATCATAAGTGGGTACTGCCGCTGATAAAAGACGCCATGGAAGTAAGAGGCGGTGCATTCACGATGCTAGCTTCTCCTTGGAGCCCTCCGGCATGGATGAAAACAAATGGAGAAATGAATAACGGTGGATCACTGAAGCCGGAATACGCAGAGGTTTGGGCACGCTACTATACGAAGTTCATAGAAGCTTATGGAAAAGAGGGAGTACCGATTTGGGCAGTTTCCGTGCAAAATGAGCCGGCTGCCGTTCAGGTCTGGGATTCATGTATTTATAGTGCGGAAGAGGAACGGAATTTTGTTAAAAATCATCTTGGACCGGTGATGCATCAGACCGGCCATTCAGATGTGAACATTGTAATCTGGGATCATAACCGCGATATTATGGTCGAGCGTGCTTCAGCAGTATTATCTGATCCTGAAGCTGCAAAGTATGTATGGGGTACAGGTATTCACTGGTACGGAGGCGAGGAGTTCGACAAAGTAGAAAAGGTACATGATTTATTTCCTGACAAGCATCTGTTGTTCACAGAGGGCTGCCAAGAGGGCGGCGTTAAGCTGGGAGAATGGTTTACTGGCGAACGTTATGGCAGAAACATGATTGGAGATCTCAATGCGTGGACAGAAGGATACCTGGATTGGAACCTGGTACTGGATGAGACGGGAGGCCCTAACCATGTAGGCAATCTTTGCGATGCGCCGATTATTGCAGATACGACAACGGATGAAGTGCACTATAACAGCTCCTATTATTACATTGGGCATTTCAGTAAATACATTGCACCAGGTGCGGTACGGATCGGATTTACATCTGAAGCGGAAGGTATCCTAACCACAGCATTCCGTAATCCTGATGGCAGCATTGCTGTCGTACTGATGAATGAAAGTGAAGAAGTGCACAGTGTAACGCTAGGTCTAGGCGAAGAGATTGCAAGCTGCGAGCTAGCGCCTCATTCCATCGTGACGCATTTGATTTCATAAATAATCTACAACTTAGGAGGACAAAAGTATGAGCAATTATTATTTCGAATCAGGTACATTTGTAATGGAGCAATTTGATGAAGGAAAGCCCTTTTCCAGTTTCTTACCAGGTCTTGCCGGACTAAAGGGAATTCCGATGTGGACTTTTTATGTGAATCGGGGTCAGGCTATTTGCAGCTTCGGGGTACGCGATAAGAACTCGCCGATCATGGAATTCTCTCCCGCAAATATCTCTTATAAGAACGTAGGGACGACCGGTTTCAGAACCTTTATCAAAATTAAAGGCGAGCAAGAGATTTATGAACCGTTTCAATCTGCACGTCCGGATGCTGCTGCTAAGCGGATCATGACCATTTTGCCTAATGGGCTTACTATTGAAGAAAGCCATGCCGGACATGGTCTGAAGACGACCGTACACTATTTCAATTTGCCTAATGACGATTATGCAGCATTGGTACGTCGGGTAGAGATTGAGAACATCGGCGGTAAAGAGATCGAGCTGGAGCTGATGGATGGTCTGCCTGAAATCTTGCCTTACGGCGTAGAGAACAGTGGATACAAGGAAATAGGGAATCTGCTGCGCAGCTGGATGGACGTATACAACCTAGAGAATGGCATTCCGTTCTATAAGCTACGTTCCAGCACTAATGATAGTGCGCAGGTTAGCGAAATCACGAATGGACATTTCTACCTATCGTTCACTGGAGAAGGAGAAAAGGTCTCGCCAATCGTCGATTTCGAGCTAGTCTTTGGTGGCAACACCTCGCTTACGTACCCAGACCGCTTTGCGGGATTAACTCTTGCCGAACTGGGCGAGCTTCCGCAATATCCGGTCAACAAGGTTCCATGCGGTTTTAGTGGAGTGGCAAGACGTTTAGCACCAGGTAGCAGTCTGATCCTGAATACACTGGTTGGACATGTAAATGACATCGACAAAATCAATAAGAAGGCGGAGCAGTTATGCCGCGATGAATACATCTTATCCAAATCCCAAGAAGCCGCAGGTCTGACGGAGGAATTAACAGAAGACATTGCCACTCACACTTCATCGGCTGTGTTTGATGCGTATTGCCGTCAATCCTATCTCGATAACTTCCTGCGCGGAGGCTATCCTTTTGTCTTCGACAATGGTGGTGATGGCTTTGTAGTTCACTTATACTCGCGTAAGCATGGTGATTTGGAGCGTGATTACAACTTCTTCTCACTCGCTCCAGAATATTATTCACAGGGCAACGGAAACTTCCGTGATATGAATCAGAATCGGCGGAACGATGTGTTTTTTAATCCGAAGGTGGGTAGCTTCAACATCAAAATGTTCTATAGCTTGATTCAGGCGGACGGTTACAACCCACTGAGCGTACAAGGAACAACCTTTGAAGTGAAACCGGATAGCAAGGCGCAAGCTGCGGAGTGGATCAGAGAAGCTGCGGCAGATCATCAAGCTGAGCTTGTAAAGCTGTGTAGTAGCCGATTCACACCAGGTAGCTTAGTGAACTATATTGCGGATCATAACGTTACCTTGAAGGTAAGCGAGCAACAATTTTTGTCGGGATTACTAGCCCTGTCACAGCAAAACATTGAGGCTGCTTTTGGCGAAGGCTTCTGGTCGGATCACTGGACATATAATATGGATCTGGTAGTAGGTTATTTGGATATCTTCCCTGACAAAAAGCAGGAGCTTCTATTTGTGGATAATACTTATGCGTTCTATGACAGCCCAGCGTATGTGCTGCCACGCAGTGAGAAATATGTAATCAGTGACGGAAAGGCCCGGCAATATGGTGCACTCCTTGAGGATGAGGAGAAGCTGCACAAGCTGAAATGGAAAGCTGGAGATACCCATTGGCTGCGTACTGAAGGCGGTCACGGCGCTATTTACCACACCAATCTGTTCGTGAAGATGTTGTCTCTTGCCTTGAATAAATTTGCTACACTTGACCCTTATGGTATGGGGGTAGAGATGGAGGGCAATAAGCCGGGCTGGAACGATGCTATGAATGGACTGCCAGGATTGTTCGGCTCCGGAATGAGTGAGACTTTTGAGCTGAAACGTACCGTAGTCTTTTTGTTAGAGGCTCTGAACGGCAAAGAGAGCGTCCAAGGCGCTGTAGATCTGCCAGAAGAAATTGCACAGCTGCTTGAAGAGGTGTATCTTGCGGTCACGGCGGTTCTGTCGGGAGATTTGGAACAATTCAATTATTGGGACACTGTGGCTTTGGCGCGTGAGGCGTATAGAGCACGTATCCGTTTCGGTATTACTGGAACTGAGTCTGAAGTAACCTTAGAATACATTCGTGAGGCCCTCTCCAAATTCTTGGTTAAAATCGACGAGGGGATCAAAAGGGCAGTAGAACTTGGCAACGGACTTACCCCAACCTATTTCCGCTTTGAGGCGAAGAAATTCCAGCAGGTAACCGATGCTGAAGGTCAACCGGTACTTAGCGGATACGGCCTCCCAAAAGCTGTGGTGGAGGAGTTTGAGGTCTATGCATTGCCATACTTCCTTGAGGGCCCTACTCGTTGGTTGAAGACGCTGAAAGATCCGGTGCAAGCCAAAGAAATCTATAATTTGATTAAGCAAACAGAGCTATATGATCCGACTACGTCTATGTATCAAACTTCGGTTAGTCTAGAGGGAGAGTCTCATGAGATCGGACGAATGAGAGCCTTTACGCCAGGCTGGCTGGAGCGGGAGTCCAACTTCCTGCATATGTCCTACAAATATTTGCTTGAGCTGTTGAAAGGCGGGCTTTATGAGGAGTTCTACGGAGAACTGAAGACCTCGCTAGTTCCGTTCCTGGATCCGGCTGTCTATGGACGCAGCACGCTTGAAAATTCATCATTTATCGCTACCGGAGGCAATCCTGATCCTAATAACCATGGTAGAGGATTCGTTGCAAGATTAAGTGGATCGACCGCTGAATTCCTCAGTATGTGGAGAACGATGATGGCCGGAAGTCATGTTTTCAGATTAGAAGATGGACAGCTTACGTTATCATTGGATCCGGTTCTACCAGGCTGGCTATTTGATGAACAAGGCAATCTCTCTTTCACATTCCTAGGTGGCACGGAAGTAACTTATTCGAACCCACAATGTGAGAATACGTTTGGTGAGAGGAAGGTTGTTATTCAGAGCATGACGCTCGTCTATCACGATGGAACGGTGACGGAAATTTCAGGTGCACTCGTTCGTAGTGAAGAGGCAGAGGCTCTGCGGCGTGGTGAGATCAAGCAAATTCGAGCAATAATGGCGTAGAAAATAAGGGAGGGCCTAGGCCCTTCCTTTATTTTTTTCCCAAATATAGGAAAGTCCTTGAACGACGCCGAAGGCGTTTTAGCTTGAACCCGAAAAATGGAACCTATAACCCGAAATTCAAAGCCTTACGGAGACAGGCAAAAGCAAATACAATGAATATATAGACATTGTAAGCGCTTTATACAAGAGCGGATATAGAGATTCTGGAGGTCCATATGATGGAGAAAAAAACAAATGGGGAAGTAAGCCCAGCGATGAAGCCACAATTTGCGGGCAATTTCGAAACCGGTAAAGTAAATCGTACCCCGCTTTGGAAGAAGTTCGTTACCCAGCGACATTTGCAGACCATGGCACTGCTTGGTGTAGTCTGGATGATTATTTTTAACTACATTCCGATGTATGGCATTATTATCGCCTTCAAGGAGTACAACATCGTCAAGTCAATCTCAGAAGCCCCTTGGGTCGGTCTCGCGAATTTCAAAGAGTTCCTGGCGGACGATAATTTTGTGTATGTTATGAAGAATACGCTAGGCATCAGTTTAATCAAGCTGTTGATCTTTCCGCTGCCGATCATATTCGCCCTCTTTCTGAACGAAGTTCGATCCGTTCGCTTTAAGAAGAGTATTCAGACGATATCGTATCTGCCCCACTTCCTGTCTTGGGTCGTTCTTGGCGGGATTCTCGCCACTTGGCTGGCAGATATAGGCATCATCAACAATATCTTGATGGCGCTGCATGTGATCGACCAGCCGATTTCGTTCCTGGCTGAACCGAAATATTTTTGGACCATTATTATTACCTCAGATTTATGGAAGGAGCTGGGTTGGTCAGCGATCATCTATCTGGCTGCCATTACCAGTATATCTCCCGAAATGTATGAAGCGGCCACCATCGACGGTGCCGGAAGATTCCAGAAGATGTGGTATGTTACCGTACCGACCATCAAAGGAACAATCAGCATTTTGTTTATTCTGGCGGTCAGCGGTGTACTGAACTCCAATTTTGACCAGATCCTAGTACTGCGTAATTCGCTGAATGACAGCGCGAGTAATGTGATTGACTACTATGTTTACTATACCGGTCTGCTTTCGGCCCGCTTCTCGTATTCAACCGCAATAGGGATGTTCAAATCGGTTATCTCGCTCATTCTGCTGCTGATTGCCAACCAAGTATCCAAAAAACTCAACGACACCTCGTTGTTTTAGGCCAAGGAGGACCTGTACATGATTACACTGAATCGCAGAACAAAGGGCGAAGTCGTCTTTGATATAGTCAACAATATTGGAATGCTTTGTATTTGCTTCGTTACGCTGTATCCGATCTGGTACGTGCTGATTAATGCTTTTAATGACGGAAAAGATGCTATGTTGGGCGGGATTTACTGGTTTCCGCGCAAGTTTTCATTGGAGAACTTTAGTGCCGTGTTCGATAGCCCGGGTATTATGAGGGCTATGTGGCTTACCGTAGCCAAAACACTTCTCGGCGTAGGTCTGCATGTGTTCTTTACGGCGATGGTTGCTTATGCGTTTTCCCGCAGGGAACTGATTGGGGGCAAATTCTACATCCTGTTAGGCACGATAACTATGATCTTCGCAGGCGGACTTATTCCGACGTACCTACTCATCAGAGATCTTCATCTGCTGGAAAATTTCCTTGTCTATATTATTCCGGTCATGTTCAGCTTCTTCGATCTAATCATCTTTATGACCTTCTTCCGGGATATTCCCGATGGTCTGGAGGAAGCGGCGCGTATTGACGGAGCTAATGACTGGTCCATCTTCCTGCGGGTTGTCCTACCGGTCTCCTTACCCGTACTGGCTACCATTGCGCTGTTCCATGGCGTTTACCAATGGAATGATTATTTTACCGGAATGATTTATATGAACAATGAAAGCATGCAACCGATTCAAACATTCCTGTACCGGGTTGTTGCCCAGTCCAGCTCCAATCTGATGATGACTGCCGTACAGGGAAGCGCGGTGACCAGGACGGTGACCTCGCAGTCCATCAAGCTGGCTACCATGGTCGTTACAACACTTCCGATCGTCTTTGCTTACCCGTTCCTGCAACGTTATTTCGTCAAAGGGATGATGATTGGCTCCATCAAGGGCTAAGTGCCGGTCGCACTTCACCCGTTCTAGCGGTAACTCCTCCGAACCGCTCCCGCAGTCTTGGAGTTATAAATTATATTATTAATCAATCTCAGAAAAGGGGTAAACAAGCATGGACATGAAAAGAAAGCCAAAGAAAATAATGCTAATGCTTATGGCAACAATCATGGTTCTGTCCGTAGCGGGCTGTTCCGGCAACAATGGCAACGCCGCAAACAAAGGTAATTCCGCAAACAAGACTGAAGGTAACACAGCAGAGGCGACAGCTACAACAGCACCAGAAGCTACAGCATTATCCGCTGATGAACCGGGGTGGAAATCCGACACATCACCAATTACATTTGACTGGTACCTGAACTTTGCCTGGTTCCCTAATAAATGGGGTGTGGATCCAACTTCCCAATATATCACTAAGAAAACCGGTGTTGATATTAACTTTATCGTTCCAGCCGGTAATGAAAATGAAAAGCTGAACACACTGATTGCTTCCGGTAAACTGCCGGACTTCATTACACTGGGCTGGTATGAAGATGGCGTTAAGAAAATAATTGAAGGTAATCTCGCGCTTCCGCTGAACAAACTCGCTGAAGAATACGATCCGTACTTCTTCAAAGTATCCGACCCTGACAAACTGGGATGGTACACACAAGCTGACGGCAATGTTTACGGTTATCCGAATGCTTCCTCCTCACCTAAAGATTACGAGAAATATGGAGATTCTTATGTATCCAACCAAACTTTCGTAGTCCGCAAAGATATTTATGAAGCGATTGGCAGCCCTGATATGCGCACACCGGAAGGATTCGTGGCCGCGCTGAAGGCCGCTAAAGAGAAATTCCCCGAAATCGACGGTCAACCGATGATTCCGCTCGGTCTGCACGAATTTACCACAACGGGTAACGATTCTCTGGAACAATACATTCAGAACTTCTTGGCTATTCCAAGAGAAAAAGACGGCAAGCTGTATAACCGTGAGACTGACCCTGAATATATCCGCTGGATGAAAACTTTGCGTCAAGCGAACCAAGACGGCTTGCTTTCTAAAGATATCTTTATTGACAAACGTCCTCAAATGGAAGAAAAAATCGCTCAAGGCCGTTACTTCGCGATGCTGTACCAACGCTCTGACTTTGGAGCCCAACTGGGAACGCTGTACCAGAAAGACCCGAATAAAATTTATATCGCTGTTGACGGACCGGCTAATACCAACCTGGATGCGCCTACTCTGAACGGCCCTGCCATTTCCGGCTGGACAGTAACGCTGATCTCCAAAGATGTTAAAGACAAAGCACGCGCTATTAAATTCCTCAGTTATCTGAACAGTGAAGAAGGTAACAAAGACCTCTATCTTGGCGAAAAAGGCGTCTCCTACGATACCATTGACGGCAAAGACCAATTTAAACCAGAAGTCTTTGATCTGATGAATAAAGACCGTACGGCATTCGACAAGAAATATGGTTCTTCCTTTACGTTCTGGATGCTGATGAATACCAATATTACAGCACAGTGGACACCAAAATCTGTAGAGCCTTTCAAACAGCTTGAAGACTGGACTCGCGGAAAAACAAAAAGTATCTCCGAGTTTGACCAAATCGATCCGTTGGCAAGCTCCCCTGAGGGCATTATCTTATCTAAAATCAAAGATTTACGCAGCAAAACGCTGCCGAAGCTTTTGATGGCTCCATCCGATGCTGAATTTGATTCCATCTGGACAGGTTACATCAAGAAGCAAGAGGATCTGGGTCTGGCTAAAGTGCAAGCCTTCCAGCAAACAAAATATGAAGAGAATAAGCTAAAACTCGCAAAAAAATAAAATAAACATGACCCAATCGCCCGCTAATGCGGGCGATTGGGTTATTTTCAATCTATAATATGGTATAGATATTAAATAGGTTAAGCATTCACTATTTTAGCGAGGTGGACAGAACAGAAGTGTATAGAGTGAACAGGCGTGAGCGAGCTAGAGCATTATGGCATTCTTTTAGTTATTGGTGGGGAAGAAGATCTCTCCAGAGTCGTTTAATTGCAGCCTATGTTTTTATCATTTTAGGCCCGTGCTTGCTGGTATCCGTCTACTTCTATGAGTCTATTAATAATACCTATCTTAGAGATGCCGTCGAGAAAAATGATTATTTGCTGCAAATGGAAAAATTACATATCTATAATCAAGTCGAGGCGATGGAACGTGCAGCGCAGATGGCTTATTCTGATGCCGATGTAGAAGACTTCCTTGCGAATGAAACCGAACCGCAGCTAGTAGATTTGATTAATTTTAATACCAATGCTTATGTGAATATGACTCGTATTCAATTTAACAATCCGAATATTGCGCATTTGCGGCTGTATTCGAGAAGCAATAAAGTGCATGAAATTTGGCCGATTATCTTTCGTGAAGAGCGAGTTTCTTCCAAGCCATGGTTTCAGAAAGCGCTTCAAATGAAGGGGCAGGAATACTGGTCTTTTCAGAAAAGTGATCCGGATCTGATGCAGAGATACTTGGGATCGCCGGAGGAGAGTCTGCCCAAGGTTTCGTTGTTGCGTGAGAAGAGTCGTCCAGCAGACAATTATATCGGCATGGTGCAGGTGGATATGATGCTGAGTCGTTTTACACCCAAGACGTATACAGATGTCCGGGATAATCAGACCCAAATGTTCCTTGTGGATAGTGAGCTGCAGCTTTTCACCAGACCGGACCATTCTTTTTTGCAGAATAATCTGAAGATGGCTGATATGATTGCAGAACGGTATAAGCATTTTAGGAAAACTGGGGAATGGGATAGTGAGTACTCGGAGAATGGTAAATCGTTTTTGTTGATTAACACTCCACTAGAACGTATTGATGCTTATTTGTTAAATGTAGTGTCCATGGAGGGAGTTATGAAGGATATCTCCCGAACGCGCAACTTAATCATTGGCGCCAATGTAGGGTTTATTACCTTGCTGACGCTGATTGCTTATGTGACAAATGCCTTTATTCTAAAAAATCTACGTAGATTGACCGAAACAATGAAAAGAGTGCGTAGAGGTGAAGCGTACACTGGAATTATGATTCGGGGTGGAGGGGAAGTTGGTGAGCTTGCCCATCATTTCTCCAAACTGATGAACACGATCAATACATTGGTGGCTCAAGCAGTGAGCAAGCAGGCATTGTCAAAAGAGGCTGAGCTACGTACGCTCCATAACCAGATTGACGCACATTTTTTGTATAATACGCTGGAAAATATTAAAATGCTGGCTGAAATTGAAAACCAACGAACGATCTCAGACGCACTAACTTCACTCGGTGGAATGATGCGTTATAATTTCAAATGGTCCGGAGAGTATGTGAAGCTGCGGGACGAAATTCGCCATATTGAGAATTACATTGAAGTGATGAATATTCGTTTTGAGTATCCAGTTAAGCTGATGCTTCATATTGAACCCCGATATTTGGAGCTGGAGGTGCTTAAAATGTCACTACAGCCTATTGTGGAGAACAGTGTTAAGCATGCTTGGTGTGATGAGAAAGAGAATCTACAGGACCCGAGCGTTCATATTCATATTTCGGAAGCGGAAGGTGATATTTTCATAGAGCTTCGTGATAATGGCATGGGGCTAACACCAGAGCGTCTACATGCTTTAAACGAGGCGATTTATGCGAAAGATGAACGCTGTGAGAGCACTGCTGAACAGAAGGGGACTGACCGCCGAACAGGTGGCATTGGTCTGAGAAATGTACATCAGCGTTTGCAAATCTTTTATGGCGATGAATATGGGCTTGTAGTCCAGAGCGAAGCAGGAAGTTGGACGATGGTACGTTTAACCTTGCCGAAAGTTCTTTTGACGGGAGAAAAACAACTATGAAGAAGCTACTGATCATTGATGATGAGAAAAATATTCGTTACGGCCTCAAGACAATGATAGAAAGAGAATTTCCGTCCATTTATACCATCACGATGGCGAGTAATGGCGCAGAGGGGTTTGATATCTATGAGACCGACGGTGCAGATATTATTATTACAGATATACGTATGCCAGTAATGGATGGAATTACGCTATTGGAGCGGTTGTCTTCGGCGACAAGGGGCGAGAAAAGTCCGGCAGTGCTAATTTTAAGCGGGTATGACGATTTCGAATATGCCAAAAGCGCAATCCGTTATCGCGTGAAGGATTATTTACTTAAACCGATTCGTAGAGATGAATTATTCGAAATCTTGAAGTGTATAGATAAGGAGCAGGAGGAGCAGAATCTCAGCGCAAGGCAGCAGGAGCAGAAAGCAGAACATTTCCGCCAAGAGCTGCGTTCTAGCCGTTTACGTGGGCTGCTTATGCAGCAGGAAGTTCAGTTGGAGCGAGAGCAGCAGGAGAGCCTAGATGACCTGGAGGTTCCTTTTACAGTAGGTGTGTTGAATTACTATTGTAATGACGGAACAAGAATGAAGCCGGGGGATGTTCAGGGGCTGGTTGAACGATTGATGGGACCACTTGAAAAATATTTTTCGGAAATTACAACGGACTGGGACGGTAAATTAGTATTGCTCGGAACCAGAAAACAGGACTTTATAGAGCTGTCCAGACAAGCTGAAGCCAAAGAAATAATGGGATTGTCGATTGGAATAAGTAGCGAAGGAAGAAGTCTTGCAGACCTTCGTTCCTGTTATAAGGAAGCGTGCCGGGCATTACAGTATACTTTTGTATATCCGCAAGTGAACTTGTTGAATTACGCGGATGTGTGTCAAGAACGGTCTAATTCCCCATTGCCGAAGGAGGAAATTCGCAAGCTGCTCAATATGCTTGGAACAGAACGCGAGAAGGAGATGAAGCATCTCCTGGCTGAGATTTTTCAGACCGAGCATTTGAAGGCGCTTGACCTGTCTTATTTGGAGTCGGTGGGACAGAATATCAATGAATTGGTGCTGGATGAAGTATTTCGGGTACATGGCGAAGCCTCGGTAGAGGTGCTAAAGCTATATCGTACGGTTGGTAATATGTATAACTATCGTCATTTCCATGATTATTATCGTGCGCTTGAGAATTTACTTCTGAGTGTGAATGATTACATTGTGGGTGTACGCTCTGCTCATACGGAGCATGCTGACATGGAGGAAGCGTTGAATTATATTGAAACGAACTATGCTCGTCCACTAAATATGGCGATGGTTAGTAACCATGTCTCTTTGAATTATTCCTATTTTAGCGAAGCCTTCAAAGCATATACTGGTGAGAATTTTGTCATTTATTTAAAAAAGGTACGCATCCGTCATGCAAAAGAACTGCTAGCGAAAGACTGTGGCAAGCTTGCTCAAGTTTCGGAGAAAGTAGGTTTTGAGAACAGTAAGCAATTTGCCCGTGTATTCAAAGAGCTGGAAGGGATCTCTCCAGGTGATTATAGAGCCAAAATGCTGTCTGAAGATTTGTCGTAAACGGCAGGATAAGTGGCTTTAGTATAAATATCATTGCTGTACTGTACCTTGATGGTCATTAAGGGTGTCGTTAGAAGTGATCCTTCTATATAATGGCAGTGAGAAGCTTTGCTAGGATTAGCAGCAAGTGAGTTTGGAGGAATGAAGGGTGGAAGAAATTCAAGGCAATTTGATTACGGTTCAGACGTTGGCAGAGGACTTTCGGCGACTGGGTGTACAGGCGGGAATGACAATTATACTGCATTCGTCCTTCAAATCACTAGGCCAATGGGTGGCAGGTGGCCCGGTTGCCGTTATTTTGGCGCTTGAGGAGGTCCTTGGGGAATCAGGTACACTTGTGATGCCGACGCATTCCAGTGATCTGACGGACCCTGCTGGCTGGAGTAACCCACCGGTGCCCGAATCTTGGTGGCAGAGTATCCGTGAGCAGATGCCGGCTTATGATCCAGACCTGACCCCGCTTAGAGGGATGGGGGTTATTCCAGACTGCTTTCGCAAACAAAAAGGTGTAAAGCGTAGCGATCATCCCATTCATTCGTTTGCTGCTTGGGGCAAGCAAAGAGATGAAATTATGTATGGTCATTCACTTGAAATGGGCCTGGGGGAAGATTCTCCGCTGGCTCGTATTTACGATTTGGGCGGACATGTACTGTTGCTGGGTGTAGGCAATCTTAATAATACTTCCCTACATCTTGCCGAATGCCGAGCATCTTATGCTGGCAAGAAGGAAACCATTGGCGGGGCGCCCATTATGGTGGATGGAGTTAGACAGTGGGTGGAATTCAAGGAGCTAGATTGGAACTCTGACGATTTTGTTGATCTAGCTGAGCAATTCGGGCAAGAGACAGGACTCATTACATATGGTCACATCGCCTCAGCTGCAGCTCAATTGATTCCGCAGCGTGAAATTGTTGACTATGCGGTGAACTGGATGGAGCGAAACAGGAAGTAGACTATCTCTGGATTTGGGGTTAAGAGGAGGAGTAACGGATGAGTACTACAACGATATATCTAACGCGTCATGGTCAGACAGAATGGAATGTGCAGAATCGTATGCAAGGTCATATGGATTCTGCGCTGACGACGCTTGGTGTACAACAGGCGGAATGGTTGAGCCAGGGGATGCAGGCTATAAATCTGGATGCCATTTATGCAAGCTCCAGCCCAAGGGCGCTGCGTACAGCTGAGATTATACGCGGAGAGCGGGATGTTCCGCTGAAAGTTTCCGATGCATTTAAGGAAATTGGCATGGGCGTATGGGAAGGTAGAGATTCTGCTGAGCTGGCAGCTCAGTATTCGGATCAGCACCGTTATTTCTGGAAGGACCCCGACCAGTTTAAAGTGGAGGGCAGCGAGACCTTCGCAGAGGTGCAGACAAGAGCGCTAGAGAAGCTTCAGGAAATTCTTACTGCCCATCAGGGTGAGTCGATTCTTATCGTAACGCATACGGTAGTAATCAAGCTCTTGATGGCTTATTTCGAGAGCAGAGAGTTGCCTAAGCTATGGGATCTGCCTTACATTTATCCAACCTGCTTATCCAGGATTGATTTTACGGATGGCGTGCCGGAGATCCTGTTGCACGGGGATACAAGTCATTATGAAGAGAATGAAGCTGGGATGGAATCGTAGGGTGCAATATAAAAAAAGAGGCGGTTCCTTGAGTGCATGATGCACCCCTAGGAACCGCCTTTTTGTCCACAGAGCTGTGGGTCTTTATTAGTTGATGAACTGGAGGAATTTCAATGTCTTCTCCAGCATCGTAACGGCTTCAGCACGAGTTGCCAGTTTCTGTGGAGCAAAGGAACTGTCTGTCGCTCCCTGGATGATGCCCGCAGCAGCGATTTCTGCTACTGCTGCTTGGGACCAAGCAGGAATGCTTGCTGCATCACTGAATTTAGTCAGTGCTGCAGGATCGGCATTTAGAGTTTTGCCTGTGTACTTGATGGCTTTAGCTAATACAGAAGCCATTTCTTGACGAGTGATTGGGTTACCTGGCTTAAAGCTGCCATCGGTATAACCAGAAATCAATTCGGCTCCTGCTGCGGTGCGAATCGCATCAGCATACCATGCATTTGGATTTACATCCTTAAATGCTATCTCACCACCCACAGTCGCAAGTCCCAGAGAACGCGTAATTAATGCAGCGAACTCAGCCCGTGTGATCGACTGTGAAGGAGAGAACGTATTGTTGTTTGTTCCACTGACGATCAGTTTGGAAGCTAACAGATCAATGGACGACTTAGCCCAGTGTCCGTTAATATCTCCGAACGTTTTAGAAGATTTAACAACGGTGTAATAGCTGTTGCTGTTCCGTTTAATCGTAACATCCGTTGTTCCATCAGCCTTAGGAGCAAATAGCGCAGGTACGAAGGAAATCTTACCTGTAGCAGGATCGAAGACAACTGCCGTTGCGTTATTTGAATTTAAGGAAGAAGGTACATTGATCGTCCGGTTAACGTAAGTACTGCCAAAGTTGTTCAGCGGTACACGCTTAGTTCCGGCTTGCGCTGAAACACTGAATTCGATTACTGGAGCAGCTAAAGTAGCATTATTAAGTTGTGAAGCGATAGCTTTGTTTGTGCTACTTATTGTTCCCGAATCCGTTAGTAGAATGGATACCGTAATTGTAAAGTCGTTGGTACCTAATTGAGCAGCAAGTGCTGCACTGTTTATAATGCTGAGCGGTAAGGAATAAGAAGCGCCTGCAGTTGTAAAGGTAAAGATAGTGTTAGGCTGTGCTGCAGCTTGTTTTACAAGCACACTGCCTGGGAGTTCTACTTGAGCGCCGCCGGTAGTCGCTTTAACCGGAATAACCAGTTCATGTTTACCAGTTGGCAGTTCAGCAAGTTGTTTGGTCAGATCAGCAGCATTAATTGTTGTTACTTGCGGTTTGGCTATTGGTGTAACAGTTGGTGCAATTGTTGGTGCTGTTGTTGCAGTTGCAGTTGGTACTGTTGGTGAAGTTGGTGCTGCTGTTGGTGCTGCTGTCGGCACTGGTGTCGGCACTGGTGTCGGCGTCGGAGTCGTCTCCGGCAGTGGTGCGCCTTTCAGATCCACAATACGGCCCTCAACAGCGGAAGTTTTCGCAGTGACAGTTTTAACCTCATTAAGATACTTCGTAAATACATCAAAGTCCGGTAGGTACAGCAGATTCACGCGACCTTCTTTGTAGGCCTTCTCAAGGGAAGTATAGAAATCTCCGCCTTTAGCTGTGAAAGCATTAGTGGCTACTACATAGGATGCATTCATATCCAGAGGAATGTATTTGTCCCCGTTCTTCACTTCAATGCGCAATACGCGTTCGTTCACAGGCTTCGTAGAGTCATAATAGAATTTCAACCCTGCAACATGTGGGAAACGTCCGTCTGCGGTTGGAGTTTTGGAAACCCCATTCTCCATCGCGTCCTTAATTTCTTGTCCGGTTAAAGTGATCGTAACCAGATCATTGTTGAATGGAAGTACTCCGAGTACTTCACCTTGTGTAATCGGTC
>NZ_CAKMAB010000006.1:0-27157 GCF_924513355.1 Paenibacillus pseudetheri | reverse complement strand
TAGCATCGATGGAGATTAATTGGTCTTTCCAATTTGTCAGTACGCCATCTTTGTTGAATTTAACCTCAAGTTGACCAAGGAAAAGTCCTTTTTCACCGGTCTGTACAATAAGCTTCGGTGCATTAGAATCGCTGTTATCTACAAAGGCTTGATCCAGTTTCGTGTGGCTGTGACCACCGACAATAATATCAATGCCATTAACCGCTTTGGCTAGCTTGAGATCTTCTTCGTAGCCAAGGTGTGAGAGAACAATAATCTTGTTAACCTTTTCTTTTTGCAGCATAGCGACAGTTTCTTTTGCCTTCACTACAGCTTTCTCGAAAGTCACTTTACCTGGTGAAGCAATGTTTGCTGTATCTTCTGTGGTCAGACCAATGATACCAACCTGTTCGCCGTCTACGTCTTTGATCAGTGCAGGGTAGATGGTTGCCGCTTTACCCGAACGACCGATTTCATTGGTAAACATTTTGCTTAGAGTATCATCCGCAGAGAAATTCACATTGGATGAGACAAAAGGGAATTTAGCGTTACCGATGAATTTAGAAAGAACTTCAGGTTCTTTTTCATGTTTATCAAATTCATGGTTTCCGAAAGTCATAGCATCATAACCAACTAAATTCATGAATCTGAGGTCTGCTTGACCCAGATACTTGTTGAAGTAAAGCGTTCCGGAGAATACATCACCTGCATCAAGAAGAATAGGGTTCTCTGTAGTTGCCTTAGCATTTTTGATTGCCGTTACACGGCGCAAGATGTTATTTGGTGAGCTTACCGTATCTAGTCCTGCATGCGTATCGTTGGTGTGCAGAACCGTTAATGGGAAGTCTTCAACAGCATTAAAATCAAGCTGTGCCAAAACCGCATCATGATCGGATACCCGACCTTTCGATGGTGAGAAGTCGGCATTTAGATGGACAACATCTACTTTGGAAGAAGCCGTCAGATTTTTACTGACAAGAATATGATCCAGTACTTGAGAGTTTCCGTCATAGGTGTACGTATACCGCTCATTTAAAGGCAGTGTATCGATCAAATTGTCTAGCTCTGTGCCTTTTAAGAGGGTTGCAGTTTTAGTGAATTGGAAATCATTCAAATCGCCAAGAGCTACGACGTTGGCTTCAGGATTTGCAGTCAGAACCTCTTTGACAAATCCGTTTACGATCGCCGCGATTTTATGGCGTTGTGTTTCACTGGATAATACAGGTGGCTGTGCGATCCCGAAAGGACCATTATCGCCGCCTTTTGAATTGAAATGGTTTGCGATCACAATCACAGTTTCGCCACCAAATACAAACTGTGCAGCAAGGGGCTTACGTGAGCTTGCAAATGCGGAGTTTGTTGGATCAATTCGTCCAGGATTATAGGTTAATTGATTTGACGCTGCATTGTAGCCGATTGCTTGTGTGGCACTACCTTTTTGTCCATTTACACTATTAGCAAGCTGTACTCTTGCAGGATTATACAGGAATCCTACGCGAATGTTTCCGCCTGGGGCTCCGCCATCCTTATTGTTCTCCGGTGCGATGTCTGTGTATCTGTATACAGGGCCACCAGCGGCTTCAATAGCTTTAATTAGCTCATTTGCACTTGCTTCAGTGATACCGTTATCGGCTTCACCATTACTGTCCTGCATTTCGACAACGCCGATAATGTCAGGCTTTTTCATATTGTTCGTGATGGAGTCGGCTAGTTTCTGGATTTTTGTTGCTCCGACGCCCGGGTAGAAGTTCTCAATGTTATACGATGCGATCAACAGCTCGCTCTCATTAACTTCAAGAGTAGTTGTTTCTTGCTTAAAGGTACTTGGAGTAATGGCTGGTAGCTTACCGTTCTCCGGAATTACTTTAAAGTTGCCATTGTTGTATCCGATGACTCCTGTAACATCTCCAGCGAATTTATCTCCGGTGATAACTTCTTGACCCGGATTTCCATAAGCAATGATGAGACGCTGAGGATTGAATTGATTGTATTCTTTGAGAACTAGTCCACCAGCTGGTGTGATGACATCAGGTGTATCATTCTCTATTCTTGTTGGGATGTTATACAGCATGGAATTTCCGTTGCCGCTTGTCCAGTAAGGACTGATAATCGTAGGTGTAGGCAGTTTGACAAGCATACCTTCTAACGATTCATAAAAATCAATTGCATCTTCATTTGGCTCAAAATTAGCCATGCCGTCATTGTCAATTATGGTAGACGGAATGACTCTCCCGCCTTTACCAAGTACGACAGGTGCCGGCACAGTATAACTAGAAGAGGGGTCTGCTTTTATTGAAGTCATAGTAATTTGAGTGGAGGTTAGATTGCTCGCATTCCCTTCGTTATACTCGGAAACGCCTCCACTAACACGCACTAAATCTCCAACTTCAGGTTTAAGGGATGCATTAGTGCTGTAAACGAAAATACCTTCCGATGTGTTCACATTATCATCCGGCTGAGGATCCTGCATAAAGAAACCTCTATAAGCGCCAGTTGCGAATGTGTATCCGTATTGGGTAACGATACCTTCTACATCCGTAACGTTCTGACCTGCATACTCAGAAGTATGAGATTCTCCTTGGATATCATGTATACGAGGGAGATCAGAAGCTTTATAAGCAAAGGTATACACCTTACTGGTCTTGCCATCTGCTACGACAATTGCATTAATGGTAAGATCTTTACTAACTGTAATTGGATCTGAATAAAGCTTGCTTGCTGCTGTTGGTTCTGTTCCATCAGTCGTGTAGTAAATCTGTGCTCCAAGGGTAGGACTAGATAGGGTCACAGAACTTCCTTTAATGATACGACCTGCACCAGGGCTGGCCATCACGGAAAAGGTTTCTTCCACCAAAGCATTTTCGTTAAGTGGAATGAATTGGTAAGTCGTATTATACTGCTCGATAACCCCAGTGATGCTGTCAAAGGTTTTGTCTTTTACCAATTTAGGCAGGGTAGAGAAGATGGTGAATTGCTTGTCACCTTGACTTGCTGTCACCGTGTTTCCATTCACGCTGACTATGGTGACATTGTTCAGGGTTACCAGCTGAGCTTCGTAGCTTTCGCCGTTCGCTGCAGACAAGTCGGTTGCTGTAATCAATTTTGGTGCAGGTACTCCAGCATCTGGAGCAACTACAGCGTATTGAAGTTCGTTAAGGAATTTGATTTCTTGCAGGTTGCTGTAGATATCCATAGTGCCACTAACTTCAACACGATCTCCAACGTTTGCGAACTCTGGGAATCCGTAAAGTACGATCCCGCCGGATCCATCCTGAATATACATTTTTGCCGCATTAATGTGAGTTACGATACCTTCTGTTGAAATATTCTGGCCTTTACTTGCAAGGCGTGCTGTTGCGACGTCTGTTTTGGTTAGAATTGTGTAATTAAAAGCCGTTATAGGGCTGTCCGGCATATTTGGTTCTGAAGCGTACGCTTTAATCGTAGTTTCCTCAGTTAAGGTAATAGGCCCTGTGTAAGGTTCAAAATTAGTTGAACCACCTGATCCATAAACAGCTGCATAGACAGATGCTCCAACTGTAGGAGTACTCAAAGATATTTCTGTGCCCACTGGCCAGGCATTAACGGCTGGTGAAGCAACTACGTTACTAGCTGTCTCCGGTGCTTTACCATAACTACTATTGCGTGGACTTGCTGCTTGAACAACAAAATCCGTAACGTTGTTATCTGTATCTAAACCACGGCTATCTGCTGGTGCACCAGCTGCAGCTTTACGAATAGCGGCTGTCGCGTTGGTTAGAGCAGGGGTTGGACTCCCCTCAACACCTGTAGCTGTACCATAGCCAACTAAATCAATTGTATTATTGGAAGGATCAACTAAGTCGACTTTACCGTTTGTCCCACCCATAGCCAGGGTACCTGCGGCATCAGGAGTAGGTAGTGCAGTAGATCCTCCTGTTCCTGCAGCCTCTTGGACAAGGTAGTATCCATTTGCAGGAATGGTTCCTGTTAATTCTGTTCCGCTGCTAAAGGTTCCAGTTGCAGAAGTATACCGAACTTTCCATCCAGTCAAGACTACTGGTTTGTTGGTAGGATTGTATAATTCAATAAAATCATTCTTAAACTCTGATCCGCCGTTTCCACCACCGCCATAAACTTGCGAGATAACAATATTACTATTGTCCGGTGCTGCTTCGGCAGTCTGAACAGCTGGTAGAACGCTGCCCACACCCATTAGAATGGCTAGTCCAGTAGTAAACCATTTCCTTACTCTTAAAGAAATATTCATTTGGATAAATATTCTCCCCTCAAATCTTTATTAACAACCTACTAAATGTTAGCACTCATATGTAAAATGAAAGGTTGTCTTACATGAATATATAAAAAATTAAAATAAGAAGTTATTGCTTCCGCATAAAGACAGTGCATAAGCACAAAAATGATTAAAAATTTAGTGTTTTTAGACAATGGATAATACAAATGTAAATTGTATGTTATATATGATGATGGATTGTTTATGGATTACAATAAATCTATTATAGAGTTATGTTAAACTTTACATTTTAATAACCATAGAGAATGAACAATTGACCCAGGTATAACATTTCTGGACAAAAATAATGCCCATCCAGCTTCTTATTAAGAAGTGGAAGGGCATTATTCATTTCAAATTTATACGGATAAAACATACTACTGTTGTGGAAGCTCTAGCCGCTCTAATCCATCCATATATTTGCGCAGCGCCTGAGGGATGTAGATAGAACCATCCTCTTGCTGGTGATTCTCCAGCAGCGGGATTAGAATTCTTGGCGTAGCCACTGCGGTGTTATTTAAGGTATGGCAGTATTGTAAGCGACCATCCGCATCCCGAAAACGGATGCCCGAACGGCGAGCTTGGAAATCGAGTAGATTAGAAGCCGAATGGGTCTCACCGTATGCGTCTCTGCTAGGCATCCATGTCTCGATGTCATACTGCTTATGCGTCTTCAGGGACATATCCCCTGTGCAGACAGCCATGACTCGATAGGGGAGCTCTAAGAGCTGGAGAATGTGCTCGGCATTCGCGAGGATCTCGTGAAGCATCTGGTCTGAGACACCTTCATCATTTCGGCATAATACGACTTGTTCAATTTTCGAGAATTGATGAACACGATACAGACCACGAACATCTCGCCCGGCTGATCCAACTTCACGGCGGAAGCAGGTCGACATTCCGGCCAGCCGCATGGGTGTGTCTAGCTCTACAATCTCGTCGCTGTAGAGCGAAACTAGCGACACTTCCGATGTGCCTACCAGCCAGCGGTTATCTCCGCTGAGCTCGTACGTCTGATCCATCCCACCGGGGAAGAATCCGGTTCGCTCCAACGCTTCAGGGCGGACAATCACAGGAACATCCATCACGGTGAATCCGCGTGCAGTAAGCACATCTAGGGCTAGTCTCTGTACAGCAAGATGTAACATCAGTCCGGCTCCTTTAAGCACATAGCTGCGGGGGCCGCCTGCTTTGACGCCACGAGGGATATCAATGATATCGTGGAGTTCACCTAGCTCCACATGATCACGAGGCGTAAAGCCGAATTCCGGTACCGCTCCGTTCAACCGCAGTTCTACGTTATCGTTATCATCGTGTCCGATAGGTGTATCCTGCGACACCGGATTCGGTGCGAGTAGCATGAGCTCTCTACAGTGGCGTTCAGCCTCGTTCAGATCTGCTTCCAGAAGGTTCAGCCGATGATTGAGTTCTCGTACCTGTGCCTTGACGATTTCTCCAGCAGGGCGGTCACCCTTACGTAGTAATTGTTCAACCTCTTTAGTTAGCCCATTACGTTCGGCTCTCATTTGTTCGGTTTCTTGGCGCAGGCCCCGGCGCTTTTCATCCCTATCCAGCAATTCATCCAGTGGGAAGTCGACTTTTTTCCAGGTGGCAGTGTTTCTTACAAGTTCCTGATTATCCTTGATCCAGTTCATTTCCAGCATATCGCTCGCTCCTTTTTGGTTAAAAGATAAGAAAGTGTAAGTTTCACACTTCACTGTATCCTTCTATTTCTCGCACAAACACTTACCGTCCTTATAAGGACGCGGAAGGTGTTTATGCTTAAAAAAACGCAAAAAACGCCCTCATCCATGGGACGAGGAGCGTCAGCTCGCGGTGCCACCCAGGTTGATCGAATCTCCTTAACAACGGGAAAGAATTCGACCCTCTTTGGTCTTCGCGGTAACGGGCGAAACCCGGTGAACTTAGGGAGTCATTATAGGCTCCGGTCGCAGACGCCTCACGGTTGGATGCCGGTCATTGGCTTGATTCTTGGATTTAATATTGTTGCTTAGTATATCGCAAGAGTGGGATGAGCGCAAGCGTTTATGGTTTGACAATAATATCTAATCTGCGATAGGATTAATATTAATTTAAAGTATTCCTGTCGGGTTAAATATTTGCAGTGTGAGCTGCTTAATGGAATGAAAGAGGTGGAGAAGTGGCTAAAATTGTTGTGATTAACGGAACGCCTTCCCTGGTATCGCGCATCAATGCAGTTATAGAGTATGCGGAGGCAAGCTTAACCAATCAGGGCTTTGAGGTTGAGCGTATTAACGTAGCTGAGCTACCAGCGGAGGATTTGATTCATACCAAGTTTGAGAGCGATTCTATCGTCAAAGCGAATGGCCTTGTAGCCGAGGCGGATGCGGTAATCGTGGTTAGCCCGGTTTATAAAGCCTCTTATACAGGCGTGCTGAAGACCTTCTTGGATCTAGTTCCACAAAAGGGGTTGGCCGGCAAAATCGTACTCCCGCTCTTCATGGGTGGCAGTCTTGCACATCTTCTCACGATTGATTATGCATTGAAACCTGTGTTGTCTGTACTCGGTGCACGTTACATTCTTGGTGGAGTATATGCCGTGGATTCTCAGGTGGTTCGTAATGATCACGGAGTGGTAGAGCTTGCTGAGGAGCTGAAGCTGCGTCTGAATGATGCATTAGCTGAGCTGGCAGAAGAAACTACACATCGAGTAGATCGTAAGTCTTAAGACTAAGCAGCAGGCATTTATTTCGGATGGATTCATACCAAATATATAAGCGTCTCTTACAACCCTGGTACAAGGGGGGGGGAGGGACGCTTTTTGCTGTAGCAAAAAGGCCATCTCACTGCGAAAGTTGAGAATGGCCTCTTTTTTATATAGGGTTCGTTATAATCCGATCTTACAAATCGTCGAATCCGTTATCGTCGCCAACTTTACCGTAGTTGCGGGACTTGGCTTCGAAGAAATCGGTTTTGGTGGCATTAAGCGCATCGTCGGAGAAAGGCTTGATCCAAGGCATGCAGTTAACATCAACACCTTGGTAAGCTTTTTCCATACCCATCAAGGTTAAGCGTTTGTTCGCTGTATATTTGATGTAGTCACTAAGCTCGTTAAGATCAATACCACGGACATTAGTAAGGGTGTAGTAAGCCCAGTTGGTTTCAAGCTCTACCGCGCGGTCGATCGTACGATACACGTAGTCCATGTTCTCTTTAGTGTTCAACTCAGGGAAATCTACAAGCAGCTGCTTAAATACTTCTGCGAAGAAATAGCAGTGCTGATTCTCGTCACGTTGGATATAAGAGATCATTTGGCTGGTAGCCATCATCTTCTGGTCACGGGCCAGATTGTAGAAGAAGGCGAAGGTGCTATAGAAGAAAATACCTTCCAAGATGAGATCCGCTACCAACGCATGGAAAAAGGTCTGTCTCGTAGGGTTATCACGGAATTCTTGATAAATATCAGAGATAAACTGGTTGCGTTCCAGCAGGACAGGGTCTTTTTTCCAATATTCAAAAATTTCTTTCTGCTCACTTTCCGACACGATAGAGGAAAGAACATAGGAATAGGATTGGTTATGCACCACTTCTTGTTGTCCGATAATGGCAGAGATAGCTTCTAGAGAAGAGTCAGTAAAATAACGCTTCACGTCGCTTACGAACATCGTCTGCATCGAGTCTAGCACGGCGAGCAGGGAGATGTTGATCTTAAATACGCGTTGCTCCTCTGCATCGAGCATAGGAAATTGTTGCGCATCTTTGGACATTGGGATTTCATCCGCGATCCAGTGATTAAGCAGCAGTACCTTGTACAGCTTGTACATATGTGGCATGCGAATATCGTTCCAGTTCAGAATACCGGAGCACTCACCGTCGATGATGCGTGTGGATTGGTTGGGTGCTTCAGTGTTAAAAATCTTTTGTAGTTGCATTTATTTTCCCTCCATTTTTTTGCGCGGGTAATCTTTCTTTGGTGTCTTGTTCATAGAAAGGCGGTGATGGAGTAACGGAGAGGAAGTTTGGAGCTGTAGGAGCGTCAGCGACCGCCTTTGTCATCGGATGTCATCCGCTAATAGCGGTAAAGATCAAGACATCTGATGACAACAGCGGCCGGAAGCCCAAACATTCCTTGCAGTTACGAAATTCATCATCGTTTTTCTATTCAGGGCACTAAGATAATTAGCTAGCGCAAGAATCACACTCTTCTATTGTCAAAGCACGGCTACGCACATAATAAGTTGATTTCAATCCGCCCTTCCAGGCGTTCAGATGCAGCTCAAGGAACTCGGTAGCCTTGATGTCAGGACGAACATACAGGTTGAAGCTTTGGCCTTGATCGACGTGACGCTGACGAGCAGAAGCCATGCGGATCGACCAGTTTTGGTCAATTGTAAACGCAGTTTTATAGTACCAGATCGTCTTGTCGGACAGATCCGGTGCTGGGTTAGCGATCTTGTAAGTTGTTTTCTCTTCATAGGAAAGCAGTTCATACAAAGGATCAATGCTGGCTGTGGAGCCGGCAATAATCGACGTGGAACCGTTCGGCGCAATCGCGAACATCCATGCGTTACGAACACCGTCTTTAGCCACTTCTTCTTGCAGCTCGCGCCATTGTTCAGTGGTTACATATTTACCTTCTTGTTCACCGCTAACGTAGCCACGTGAAGTGAAGTATGCGCCTGTCTCCCAATCGGAACCGGCGAACTTCGGATAACGGCCTTTTTCACGGGCAAGCTCCATGCTCGAACGTACCAACAGGTAGTTGATGTGTTCATACAAATGATTGTTATATTCTACGGCTTCATCAGATTCCCAACGAATGCCCTTGAGTGCCAATAGGTGATGCAAGCCGAATGTGCCGAGACCCACTGCGCGGTATTGGCTGTTCGTGTATTGTGCTTGCAGAACTTCAATATTATTAATGTCGATTACGTTGTCCAGCATACGTACTTGGATAGGTACAAGTCTTTCCAGTACACCAGCTGGAATCGCACGTGCCAAGTGAATCGAATTCAGGTTGCAGACTACGAAATCGCCAGGGATTTTGGAGATAACAATCCGGGTCTTGCCATCTTTGGTTACTAATTCTTCCTGTTCAATAACGGTAGCGGATTGATTCTGCATAATTTCTGTGCACAGATTGGAAGAGAAGACCATACCTTGGTGACGGTTCGGGTTCGTCCGGTTAACCGTATCACGGTAGAACATATATGGAGTACCTGTTTCGAGCTGTGATTTCATAATCCGTTTCATGATGTCGATCGCGGGAACTGTAATACGGGACAATTCCAGATTGGCTGTAGCTTCAGCATACTTTTCACGGAAAGTGCCTTTACCAAGCTCTTCATCGTAGAAGTCTTCCAGACCAAGCGGACGACCGTTCTCATCCGTCCAGCCCATAACCTTCTTCACTTCATGCGGGCAGAAGAGGTTCCAGTGGCTGCGCGATTCAACGGCTTCCATGAACAAGTCCGGCAGGGTTACACCGTGGAATACGTCATGTGCACGCATACGCTCGTCACCATTATTTAGCTTAAGATCGAGAAAAGCGAGAATATCTTTATGGAATACATCAAGGTAGACAGCGACAGCACCTTTACGTGTACCGAGCTGATCTACACTGACTGCTGTATTATTCAATTGGCGAATCCACGGGATGACGCCGGAGCTTGTGTTCTTGTGGCCACGGATATCCGAACCGCGTGCCCGTACTTTACCAAGGTAAACGCCGATACCGCCACCCATTTTACTAAGACGTGCTACGTCTGTATTGGAATCAAAGATGCCCTCTAGGGAATCGTCTACTGTATCAATGAAGCAGCTGGAGAGCTGTCCAGCGACCTTTTTACCGGCATTGGACATTGTAGGGGTAGCAGCTGTCATGTAGATGTTGCTCATAGCCCAGTAAGCTTCTTTTACAAGCTCAAGACGTTTCTCGGCTGGCTCACGGTGCATCAGGTACATAGCAATAATCATATAACGTTCTTGTGGAAGCTCCATTACACGGCCGTCAAAATCATGCGCCAAATAACGGTCGGATAGCGTTAGCAGACCAATATAGTCGAACAAAAGGTCGCGGGTATAATCGATACACTCACCTAGCTCGATAATTTGTTCTTTGGTGTAATGACTTAGAAGTTCTTCACGATAGATTCCTTTTTTCACGAGATCCGTAATTAGTGGGTACAGCTCACCGTAAGGCTCTTCAGGATAAGCTTTATAGCGGCGATGAACAGCTGCTTTTTTATAAAGGGTAGTCAGAAGGGCACGGGCAGCTGCGAACTTCCAAGTAGGCTCTTCTTTCGTTACAAGCTCAAGAGCACTCATAGTGAAGGCGTTGCTGATTTCTTCTCCGCTTACGGAGTCACGGCGCAATTTGGAATTTACTCCCCGCAGCAAAGTTTCTTTATTTAGTTGATCAAGACCTTCCAAGATACGGTCGGCGTAGACGGAAAGGCGGTTCTCATCAAAAGCCAGTTGGCGATTGTCTGGTTTTACTACGAATTGCGGCATGGTTATTTCATCCCTTCTTATTTCAAGTTAATTTTCAATATCAAAAATTGATATATTATAGCGCAGCAGGCTGCCACAGAAAGACTTCCGAGCCGTTCATGCTGGCCGGAATGTCGATAATGCGTTGGTTGGAGCTTCCTCGGTAGAGAAGCGTAGTATCTTTCAGTTCTTCTACAAATCTTCCATCTATTAACACCTGACACTGCTTAAGTAGATTCCACTCCGGCGAACCGGGAAGGGCGGTTAGTTCCTCATACGTATAACCACTGTAAATCCAGATGGGGAAACCTGGCAGCACGGCGCGAAGCTCATGAATGAACCCCAGCACCTCTTCTGCCGAGAAAAAAGGATCGCCGCCTGCCAGTGTTAGACCATCCAGCAAAGGGTTAGCGGCGATTTCTGCAATGATTTCATGTTGACGTTCTAAGGTGAAGACTTCTCCATATTTGAAGTTCCATGTCTCGGGATTAAAGCATCCCGGGCAACGATGGCGGCAGCCGCTGATGAAGAGGACGGCCCGCATGCCCTCTCCCTCGTTAATCGACTCCGGATAGTATCCGCAAATATTCATAGATGCTTAACGCGATCCCGTACTTCGGCTTGTTTGGCGGCATTGAAGCGGGTCTGATAATCGCCAGTTAAATAACCTGTAACTCTGCGCAAACGACGGATGTGCACGTCATTCTCATGTGCGTTGCAGGAAGGACAGTTTGTCCCAATTACACCTTCGTATCCGCAGTTGGAGCAGCGGTCAATCGGATGGTTAATGCTGAAGTAGCTGACCTGTTGTTCTAGCGCGTATTTAATGATTTTGATAAAAGCCGATGGGTTGTTGCGGGCATTGCCGTTTAATTCGACATAAGAAATAGCCCCGGCATTGCAGTATTCATGGAAAGGAGCTTCCAAGCTGATCTTCTGAGCAGCACCCAGATCGAAGTATACAGGGATGTGAAAAGAGTTCGTATAATACTCACGGTCAGTTACGCCCGGAATAGAACCCAGTACCTTGCGATCAATCTTGGTGAATTTGCCAGACAGGCCCTCTGCTGGTGTTGCGAACAAGGTAATGTTGAGATTCAGTTCCTCACTTTTAAGGTCGCAATACTCCCGCATGTGACGCACGATAGCCACAGCCTTGGCATGGACTTCCATATCCTCGCCATGGTGTTTGCCGTACATGGCTTTCATGCATTCCGCCATGCCGATGAAGCCAAGCGACAGACTACCATGCTTCAGCAGTTCGCCTACAGAGTCTTCAGGAGCGAGATTTTCGCCGCCTTCCCAGACGCCTTCTCGCATCATGAAATCAGACGCTTTAGCTTTTTGTGCGGCTTGGATGTTGAAACGATGAAGAAGTCCTTCCAGCGCAATATCCATATAATGATTTAGATCCTCATAGAAGCCAACTTCGTCTGCGACGCTACGTCGGCCTGTTACTGTGCCGTGTGCCAGACCGAGCCGAACCAGATTCAGTGTATTAAAGGAAAGGTTGCCCTTTCCGGAACAATGGTTACGCCCAAAACGGTCACCGAGCACTCGGGTGCGGCAGCCCATCGTAGCAAATTCCGTATCAGGATCACTTGGATCATAATACTGCAAGTTGAGCGGAGCGTCTAGATTAGCAAAGTTCGGATAAAGTCTGCGTGCAGAACATTCCGCTGCTTTTAGGAACAACTCATAGTTAGGATCGCCTTGCTGTTGGTTGACTCCTTGCTTACATTTGAAGATTTGAATCGGGAACACGGGTGTTTCTCCACTGCCAAGTCCATTCATCGTTGCTGTTAGCAGGGAACTGATTACAAGCTGACCTTCTGGTGAAGTACAAGTGCCATAATTGATGCTGGTAAACGGAATTTGCCCACCGGACCGGCTGGACATGGTATTGAGATTATGTACCATACTTTCAGCCGCTTGCAGGGTTTCAATTTCGGTTTCCTTTAGTGCAAAACGGAACGCTTTTGGATATAACTCCGCCAAATCGGTCCGGCTCATTGTAATCTCGCCCAAAGATTCATTAGCTTGTCCCTCATCAAAATAATCCAGACCCTTGCGGAACAGTTTAGCGAAGGATTTGGTTACATAAGGTGCCAGATCATAGTCGAGCTTATTGGCGGATACGCCGCCATATTGAGCATTTTGCTGGGATTGAAAAATGATTGCTACCAGTGACATAGCTGTCATTATGGAGTTCGGAGGACGAACACTGCCGTTGCCGGTGTTGAAGCCTTCGCGGAGAAGCTTATCAAACGGGATAAAAATGCAGTTAGTCGTTCCGATTGCGTATTGATCCAGATCATGCACATAGACGACATTGTCATCAATGGCTTGCACTAGCTGCGGTGGCATCGTAAAGTTGCGGGCGTACCATTTCGAATATTCACTGCCGAACTTGCTCATTTTACCGGAGAAACTCTCTCCGTTCAAATTGGCATTCTCGCGCAGCAAGTCCAAATCCCGGCTGTCGATAATATCGCGTCCTAAATCAATGAGCTCTTCTAAAAGAACTTCTCGTGCATTTGTTGTACCGTTAAATTGTCTCTCCAACAACGTCATTGTATAGTTCTCCTCTCAGTCTATCGTCCTATCATTAAGAAGTGGGGCCGCATAAGCGGCCTTATATTCATTGTGATCTCATAAAAAAAGCATCCCCTAGCGAGGATGGCAGAAAATGCCCGATGCGTTATGTAAATATCCACACAGATATT
The DNA here is from genome assembly GCF_924513355.1 of Paenibacillus pseudetheri. Classification (NCBI taxonomy): domain Bacteria; kingdom Bacillati; phylum Bacillota; class Bacilli; order Caryophanales; family Paenibacillaceae; genus Paenibacillus; species Paenibacillus pseudetheri. The sequence goes on along the minus strand of NZ_CAKMAB010000006.1, from coordinate 13,705 downwards.
TGCAGTGGTCTCTAAGAAGATGACCGCATGCGGACACCGTTCCTGTTCCTCGCAGGCACTCATAGTTGGTGTCGTCGAAACAGGCAGGTCTCCTGGCTTCCGTAGGACCTCTCAGCGCCTTCCCGAGGGGGTTCTTACCCCTCAGTGGCTTCTGCCAGGAGATCTGCCCATCTTAAGCTTCTAAAAGCTTGTGAAAGGCGTCCGGTTACAGTGGCGGGACCGCAGCGGATTTTCACCGTACTTCCCTATTAAGCTCTAATTCCGATAAGGATCAAAGCGCCTGTCTCCACTATATTTTGTTGTCGTTAGATAAAAATAACCCAAGATGTTGTGTTTGTAAACAGTTTTTTAGAAAACCCGCGCGGGGAGCGGGTTCTTCAAAAGTACTCCACAAATGATCCACAGGCTGTCCATAAGTAATCCACAATTGATCCACAGGCATATGAAAAATGATTCATAAATTGTCCGAAAAGATGCCACAAAGAGTCCATAAATGTAGTAAAGATGACCCTAGAATTCACGTAAGAAAAAATACCCGTGGCGAAAGTCATATTTCGGAGAAATTTTTGGGAGAAGAAGAAGGGACATAATAAAGCTGATATCATTTGTGGGAGAGCGATGGAGTTGTTACAATAGAAGGAGACACATACTTTAAAATTCCGAGGAGGTATTCCCATGCCTATTGCTGAAGTAACCGTTATTCCGATTGGAACAGGTAGTACGAGCCTTAGCAGCTATGTTGCGGATATGCAGCGAGTGCTTAAGACGGTAGAAGGGATTACTTATGAGCTTACATCCATGGGTACAATCATCGAAGGGCCTCTTCAGCGTATTTTTGCAGCAGTCGAAGCGCTGCATGAGTCTCCTTTTGCCGCAGGTGCAGAGCGTGTCTCTACCTCACTTAAAATAGATGATCGCCGCGATAAACCCTCCACTAGCCGTGGAAAGCTGGAGTCTGTGGAGCGTAAACTACAGCTGGAATAGCAGTTCGGGAGATTGGGAAAATAGGGAGAAATAGGCTTGCGTTTCTGGCTGAAAGTTGTATAATGTTTTTTGTTTGACAGAAATATCAGCCTTAAGCTGGTGTAGCTCAGGGGTAGAGCAACGCACTCGTAATGCGTAGGCCGGGGGTTCAATTCCCTTCACCAGCATATCTAAGAATGGCATAACGGCGCGGTTTTCGGGGATCCCGGAACCGCGCTGTTTGTCTTGAGATCACCTGACTTCTAACATTATTCTAACCTTATTCAAGTAAAGTGAGGTTTTCGGTGGTAATCGTGACCTCTTTGCGCGTTCCCGGGATGGAGGCGCCGATCCCTTAAGGACTGCTTCTTGTAAATTGGGGAGAACATGTGAATAAGTATCTAACGTAAAATTTAATGGGAATGATCTAATCTCTCTTTTGTGATTTTTGGATGTACAACGGCTTTAAGCAGCAGTGTAGATGAGTATGCCGCAGATCGTGGGAATGAATTTTCGGAAAGTTAGGGCTCTTCTAAATAAGGTTAAGTATCTGGTAATAACGCCTCATTAGAAGATGGGATTCGCCCCGAAGACTATACGTCAATCATACGTGCAGGCAGGTCGCTGTGCTTACCTTTAGGTAAGTACGTGAACTAAAAGTGCATACTTCCGCGATGCCATGATGCGGGGTATACTCAAGTCCTAAATCTGATTCAAACATGGAGGATACACCATTGAAAACACTTATTGTCGTTACGCACCCAAACATCGAAACATCCGTTGTTAATAAACGCTGGATCGAAGAACTTCGTAAATATCCAGACAAATATACGGTACACGAGCTGTACAAAGCCTATCCCGATGAAAAAATCAACGTGGAAAAGGAACAACAACTGATTGAAGCGCATGATAAGCTCGTCTTACAATTCCCTGTCTACTGGTTTAGTAGTCCACCTCTGCTTAAAAAGTGGCTGGACGAAGTATTTACTTACGGATGGGCATACGGCTCGAAGAGTGATAAATTAAGAAATCGAAAAATCGCATTAGCTGTAACTGCCGGAGGAAGTGAAAAAGACTTTAGTGAAGATGGTAAACTCGGCTATGGGCTTGACCGTATTTTATCTCCCTTTGACACGACTTTTGTGTACTGCAACGCTGATTATCGTTCCTTCTATGCCATTTATGGCACGGAAACTGAGACGGTAGGAAGTACGGATTACTTAAAGAAATTGGACATCAGTTCGCAGGGATATGTTGAATTTATCGAAAATATGTAATTAGAATTGAAACAAAAGCAGCATTTTCATTAATGAAAATGCTGCATTGGTCATAAGTCGTTATATCCTAAACGGTATTGTTATCTCTTGCGCGGCTGGAACGGAGTTTTTCTCTCCCCAAGTGCACATCATATCCAGCACCGGAATAAGCGATTGGCCCTTCTCGGTCAAGGAATACTCAACTTTAGGAGGAATCTGGGGGAATTCCTCGCGCCTGACGAGACAGTCCGCTTCCAGTTCTTTCAACATAACGCTTAACGTCTTAAAAGGTATTGTACCGATACCCCTTTGCAGCTCATTGAACCGCACGATTTTGTTTTCAGAGAGATAGTAGAGAATAGTCATTTTATATTTACCACTAATAATAGACAAGGTGTAGCCGAAGCTAGTGTCCTTCTGTTGAATGCCAGGCGGTATACAGATTTTATCACTCATGGGCTATTACCCTCCTTCAGAAAATATTCAACGAAAAGGCAAACGCCTGTTGCCACTCCGTACTCAGGTCCCGACTTCATTTTGTTTTACAACCTGCTATCAAGTCATCCTGCGAGCAACGAACTCACTATATCATTTTGAAACAATTAGTTCAAAGCACTCGTGGCTAACTATCAACCGGTCGATTTCTCTGTCAGCGAAGCGGGCTCCTTTAGCTGGAAATCAACAGTGTAATTCAAGCGGATCATGCGAGCCGTCGCTATTTTCACCTTCGCCTTGCTTGAAGCTTGAGGATGTTCTTTCACTGAGTTATCCTATCCCGGCAAAGGTAGATTAAGCTTGCGGGAGCATCCAGATCTAGCCTAAGAGACGAATTGAAGTTTTTTAATGTAATTTTCATGTGTGCATCATCTTATTTTCAGGTTCAAGGTATATATTGAAGACACCAAACACCCCCCAGTGTTTTGTGGTATAAATCTCTTAGGTCTTGCCAACTCCCATGGTAAGGCCTATTTTTTTGTTCGCTAATTATATGGGGGAGGGGCGCAGCTTCTACGCTGCTTCACTTAATCTGATACTGCTCTTCATAGCTCTTAAAAGATGAAATATCCAGACCGAGATATCTGTGCATGTGAATGGCAGCTTGGGCAGCAACAATGTCGTTTAACAGCAGCATTCGTTCATGGTATCCACGACATATAAATTTGGCTTCTATCCCCGTGTTAAGTCTGTTCTGTTCATAAACCTTGATTCCCCGTTTTCTCATCTCTAAACGAACATCTCTTAGATCTGTTGTAGCAACTGCCGCGGGACATATTCCGAGGGCGGTTTTATTTTGTCATGATTGTTATATTTGGGCGCATTCTAAGTAGATGCTATACTGATTTACAACGGATATGAGGAAAGGGCGGGGAAGATGAATTGGTATGGTTCTTCATTAGCGCTGTCATCGTCATAGGAGTTCTGATCTATGCGGGCTTTTTCTTTTATGGAATTGCTATTAAACGAGCACCGAAGGAATTCCTGAGTAATAATCGTGATTTGAAGGTTGATCCCCCGGTTGCCGGAGCCTCTTGGGGGGAGGGCAAGGATTGGGTCTCCCGTCAGAGCTTTGAAAATGTTGAGATTACTTCTGAGGACGGGCTACAACTAAGAGGGTACTTGCTCTTTTCGGATCGTGCTGAAGGTCGTACAGCGATTCTAGCTCACGGTTATTCTGGAAAAGGGAAGGATATGGGGGCGTACGCCAAAATCTATTACGAGAGGCTGGGCTTTAATATCCTGATTCCAGATGCCAGGGGACATGGGGAAAGTACTGGGAATTATATTGGTTTTGGATGGCATGAGCGCAAGGATTATTTGCAGTGGATTGAATATATAATTGAAAAGACTGGGCCCAGTGCTCAAGTTGTGCTTCATGGGGTCTCTATGGGTGGTGCTACAGTGCTAATGACTTCAGGAGAAAATCTCCCACTGCAGGTCAAAGCTATTGTCTCCGACTGCGCTTACAGCTCAGTTAAAGCACAATTAGCTTACCAACTACGGCGTATGTATCGCTTGCCAAGTTTCCCTTTTATTCAAAGTGCGAGTCTAATTACTCGTTTGAAAGCAGGGTATGGTTTTAGTGAAGCGTCTGCCTTGAAACAGGTGCGGAAGGCGAAGGTGCCGATTCTTTTTATTCACGGGGCTGCCGATAACTTTGTACCGTATAGTATGATGAATGAATTATATGAGGCGTGTCAGAGTCCCAAAGAGAAGTTCGTAGTGACTCAAGCAGGGCATGGGTTAGCTTATGATATGGATAAGACGGGGTATATAAACGTAGTAACAGCTTTTGTGAATCAATATGTAAATTAGATGCCCTGAACGTAGACAGCGCCCGATATCCGCTAGGTAGCGGTTATCGGGCGCCTATATTTTTCCACACATGGTATATGTCCTTATGTAAGGTTCGTACAGCCATGCTTTTTCGTTATATTCATCCCCCGCCGTTCGTGAGTAACGGGTGTCTTAATTCCTTGTTATTTCCAGCAGCCGTGTGGCGAGAATAATCCTTCCAATACGACAAAAGCCCTACCTCTCTTTTGCCCTTGCGGCTCCATTGACCGCGCCAGTGTGAATCGGAATGCTATATTTCGAATTTAATCTCATAAAAAGGAAAGTTTCTGCAAGAAAACATGAAGCCTCTGTGTCCAAAATGCCGAAGTGTAAAATAGTCGGCCTGACATCTTCTTGATGGGGATATTCAATATATCGAAAAACAAATACGATATAAATATAACACAGTATTGTTTAAAAGGCAAATATAATAATGAATTCCAAGATAAGGTTTATTTGCTTTAGGTGGGGAACAAGTAGAGTAAGGGAGAGCGTTTGATTCGAATATAGCGTATGCGGGATTATTTGCGGATTAATTCGGAAAAGCTAGAAAGCCAGAGTAAATGGGGCTGTGTGGTTTATTTTGCGTGCCTATTTTGTGAACTGCTCTCTAAAACTTACATTAAACCCCAACATTGATTGAAGGATTGAGGGTAGACCGTTATAATTAATAAGTCTGGATTTTAATTAAAAAATAAGGGAGATTTTTATGAAACGCGCAGATGTGTGGTTGATTTCCATCGTGTTGATTGCTGCGCTCGCTTTTCTCGCACCGAGATGGTTTTCGGACAATGATGATAAAGGTGGGGCCGGTAAAAATCTCGTTGCCAATGTAACTGTGGATGGCGAGTTATTTAAAACGGTAAAGCTTACAAAAGAAGAACAAACCATTGAGGTCCGTACCGAACGTGGCTATAACATCTTGAAGGTGCATGATTACGGGATTGAAATGTACGATGCCGATTGCCCGGACCAAGTATGCCTAGGTTTTGGTTTTATTACCCTGCCCAAACAGACGATTGTCTGTCTACCGCATAGAGTATTAGTGGAAATCACAAGTGCGTCGGGGGAGGATGATATAGATGCCTATGTCCAGTAGTGAATCTGCAACAGCTTTAAAAAGAACGGTGATTATTGCTATTTTTGCCGCAGTGGCAGTAGTGCTTAGTCTAATAGAGGCGCAGATTCCGTTGTCAGGAATGGGACTGGTGCCGGGTGCTAAACTAGGATTAGCTAACATCATGATTCTGACTTGTATTTACTTTTTACGCGGACGGGACGCATTCCTGCTTGTCATCCTCAAAACGTTGCTTACTGCATTTTTGCTAGGTACTTTTTCAAGCTTACTATTCAGTTTATTCGGTTCGCTGTTTAGCTTTGTTGTAATGTTCGTGTTAATGCTGATTAGTGGCAAAGGCAAGAGTATAAGCTTGATCGGCATTAGTATAGCTGGTGGGATTGCACATAATATCGGTCAGCTGCTGGCAGCTTCTATGGTATTCTCATCCCTTAGTATTTTTTATTATCTTCCCATGCTGCTGATCACTGGAGTAGTAACAGGAATTGCCGTGGGCTATGCAGTCCGTTATTTGGTGGCTTCATTGTCAAAAATATCGTTGTTTGAAGAGTTTTTGGACTGATTAGTCACATCAGCGGAAGGATGACTAACATGAATGAATCATATGAAGGTCAAGAATTAGAGGGAGAAGGACAAGCTGTCATCTCTCTGGATGGGGTATCGTTTGGTTATGATCCTGAGCATCCGATTCTTCAAAATATAACGTTATCTATTTCACAGGGACAATGGGTTAGCTTGGTTGGTCCCAATGGCTGCGGGAAATCTACGCTAGTTAAGCTGCTAAATGCTTTGCTGCCTAAGAGTGCTGGCGAAATTGTGGTTAGTGGTATGCAACTGAGTGAGGAGACGATCGGAAGCATCCGGCAAAGCATCGGTATGGTGTTCCAAAATCCAGATAATCAGTTTATTGGAGCCACTGTAGAGGAAGATATCTTATTCGGCCTGGAAGGGCTTTGTTTGTCGTACGAAGAGATGGCTGAACGATTACACTCTTACACGACGAGGCTGGGAATAAATCATCTGTTGTCCAAACACCCAGGTGAGCTGTCTGGAGGCCAAAAGCAGCGTGTCGCTATCGCCTCCATTCTTGCTATGGAACCAGGCATCGTCATTTTTGACGAGGCCTCTTCTATGTTAGACGAGGGAAGCAGAAATGATCTTCTTGGTATTTTGCAGGATATGCGAGCGGAAGGGAAGTATACGATCCTTATAATTACGCATGATGCAGATGAGATTCTGGCATCGGATCGGGTACTTGCGCTGCATGGAGGTGGTTTGGCTGCTGATGTTACACCGGCGGAATTGTTCCGGAACGAGGAGCTTCTGCAAAAATGCCATCTGTGTGAGCCGTATCCTTGGCGTCTTGCACGCGAGCTGCAGAATCAGGGCATCCATCTGGATGTTCCCGCCAGTGAAAAGGAGCTTATAGACACGTTATGGCCATAGAATTACAGCAAGTAAGTTATTCCTATGCTGACCGAAGTCTATGGAAGCTGACGGCGCTCCGCGACATTAACCTCAGTGTTCCACTAGGTTCTATGGTTGGTATTGCTGGGGCGACAGGCTCTGGTAAATCGACGCTGCTTCAATTGTTTAATGGGATATTGAAACCAACGGAGGGCACGGTAAAAGTTCTCGATGTAACCATCCAGGCGGGGGAGAAATCACCTAAGCTAATGCCGCTGCGCCGTAGAGTCGGATTGGTATTTCAATTTCCAGAGCAGCAAATGTTTGAAGATACGGTCGAAAAGGATCTTATCTTCGGTCCTCTTAACTTCGGCATGAGCCTCGAAGAGGCAAAGGCACGTGCAAGACAGGCCATGTTGGATATGGGGCTGGATCTGGCGCTGCTAGAGCGGAATCCTTTTAAATTGAGCGGTGGGCAAATGCGCAAGGCAGCTATCGCATCCGTGCTAGCTATGGACCCTGAGGTCATCGTTCTGGATGAACCGACGGCTACGCTTGATCCCATCAGCCGTGCAGAGCTAATCCGCTTGCTGGAGCGATTATGTCGTGAGCAGGGGAGAACAATCATCGTCGTCACGCATCGGATGGATGAGTTATTACCTTACGCGGATAACTGGCTTGTCCTTAAAGAGGGTAGCACGGCGTTTCAAGGCAGCGTTAAGGCGCTGGCAGATGACCCTTCGATTCTGGAACAGTGTGGCTTGACGGTTCCGCAGTCCCTTCGTTACTGGCGTGCAGTCGCTGATCGCTTTGATCTTACGGATGAAGCTCCTCGCTTAACGGCAGAGAGCTTAGCAGAGCTAATCGCTTCGCTGCCATCTGGATCAGGCAACTCTAGCGAGCAGCACGAAGGAAAGAGGGATGGCCATGAATGAGAAGCTAATCATAGGGCGCAGTATTGAGACCGGTTCATGGGTGCATAAGTTAGATGCTCGTGCCAAAATCACCGGAATGCTATTATACGTAGCCGTTATCCTGCTCTCCCGTTCGTGGATGGCTATGGCGCTGCTGGCTATTTTCTCAATAGTTGTCATGGCTTCCACTCGGATTCCGCTTAAATACTTCCTGAAAGCAGCTAAGCCTTTACGTTATTTAATGCTATTTATCTTTATCGTACAGCTGCTGTCTGTGAAAACGGGTGAGGCGGTGCTGACGCTAGGTTCGTGGTCTATTTATGAGGGAGGGCTAAGATTAGGCGCATTTTCGGTCATCCGCATGTTTTTTCTGATCACTTTCACGGCGCTACTTACATTCACTACAACGCCGGGTAAGCTGAATCAAGGGCTGGAGGGGATTTTGGCTCCTTTTAAAAAGTTTGGATTGAAGCCCGATCGTATCACACTGATGATCAGCATTTCTCTTCGCTTCATTCCTACGATTCTAGACGAGTCGCAGATTATCATGAAAGCGCAGGCCTCACGGGGTGCTGATCTGAAAGAGCTGCCTTTAAAGGAAAAGGGACGAATGTTAGTGTCCTTGCTGGTTCCGATTATTGCTAGTGCGTTTAGGCGTGCACAGGATCTGGTATATTCCATGGAAGCCCGTGGCTTTCGTATGGATGCTCCGCGCAGCCAGTTTCACCGCCTAAGGTGGGGCATATTCGATACTATTTTTATTACTATGTTTATTGTAATGGGGATTGCAGTAGCTTTGGTGTAAAGTACAATTTGTATGTAGAGTATCAACTTGGGAGGGAACTTGAATGGCACGTTATTTTAACGGTAGAGAGATTGAATTATTAGCACCCGCAGGAACGTTTGAGATTTTCAAGGAAGTGATCCAGGCACGATGTGATGCAGTTTATTTTGGTGGACCTGTATTGAATATGAGAATGATGCGTAAAGGATATAATCTGTCTCATGAGGAGATCGTAGAGGCACTAGATATTGCTCACCGTCTAGACAAAAAAGTGTATATCACAGTGAATAACCTATTTAGTGAAGAAGATGTGGAAGAGGCTAAAGAATATCTGCGTTTCCTTGATGGTGCTCGTCCGGATGCCCTGATTGTTCAGGATATGGCAGTGCTTGAGCTAATTCGCGAGATGGAGCTTAATCTTCCTATTCATTCTTCGGTCATGATGAATGTTCACAATCTGGAAATGATCTACGCATTGCGTGATCTGGGTGTAAGTCGTGTGGTTACTTCACGGGAAATGGATCTGCAGACAGCTAAGCTGCTAGGTCAGCGGAGTGGGATGGAACTGGAGTATTTTATTCACGGGGATATGTGCTCGGTTCACGGTGCGAATTGTTATTTCAGCTCCCATGTATTCGGTATGAGCAGTAACCGTGGGAAATGTATGAAGCCTTGCCGCTGGGATTATCGGGTTAAAAAAGACGGGTATGTATATCCGGCCGAATACCCCCTAGCTGTAAAAGATATGTTCATGTATGAGCATCTTCCGGAATTGATTGAATCAGGGATTACCTCCTTCAAAATAGAGGGCCGCATGCGGGATAAGGAGTTTATGGTGATGCTGGCGAATAGCTACGGCGAAGCCATTGACCGGTATATCGATGATCCGATTGGCTTTGATCGTACGGTAGATACGAAAGAGCTTTATAACAACCGTAAACGTGACTTTTCGACGGCGTATGCCTTCGGCAAACCAGGACTGACTAACATTAACCGCCGTTATGAAGGAACTGGTAAATTCTATAGCACTGGAAAAGTATTCAGTACGCCAACTGCAGAGCGTGAGCTGTCTGAGAAACGAGTTGAGCAGTTGCGGGAAAGATTGGCTGAGGTCGAGCAACCGCAGAAGACAAAAGCTAATTTAGCTGTACGTGTGAATAATATGGAACAGGCACGGATGGTCTTAGAGCTTGGTGTAGATAGCCTGTACTTGCCAGGGGATGTATTTGAACCAGATAAACCTTTTACTAAGCGTGACATCAAGGAACTGGGTGAGCTGAAGGGCGATAGCAAAATCTACTTAGGATTGCCACGTATGATGACCGAGCTGCATTTTGACCAATATGATCAATTGCTTGGTGGAGAACGCTTGCCGGTTGACGGTATTATCGTTACCAATTTAGGAGCCATTCGACGTTACAACAATACAGGTTATCCGCTAATTGGGGACAGCAATTTAAATGTATACAATCATCTTTCAGCGCAATTATATGCTAACTTAGGTTTGACTCAGCTTTCGGTGTCGCCGGAAATGACGTTAGAGCATTTTGCTACCTTTGCCTCGCGTTGTGAAACGCCTTTGGAAGTTGTTGTTCATGGTACACCTGCACTAATGTATATGGAACATGATCTTTATCAGAATACGGAGTTAATGGAGCCTATTGCTGAAGAGGATAATCAATATGTACACAACAATGTATTGGTTCTAAAGACAGACCAAGGCGAGAATCCGGTATATCGTGATCAGCACGGCCGTTGCCATCTTTTATTCGCAAAAGAGCTTTGCTATTTACCTTTGTTGAGTGAGATGAGTGGACTAGGGATATCAAGCTTCCGTATTGAAGGAGCAACCTATAGCGTCGAACAGCTACGTGAAATTATTGTTTCTTATCAACAGGCAATCAACAGATCTGATAGCGAGGATGACATGCTGGGCGGCCTTAAGCCGGTCTATGCTGGTTATACTTTGGGCTCGCTGCAGTTCAACTAATTGTATTTTAATGGAAACTAAATATCGCCTAGTGATAGGGCGGTGCACAGGACTCTATGAATAAGTTACTATTTTCACAAAAAGGAGAGAACCCTTCATGGAACAACAAGACTTCATCGGAAGAGAAGCAGTAGCAGACAAACGTAAGCAATATTTCTATCCTTGTACACAGCATTTTTACCGTGATGCACCTCAGCTTGTTCGCGGTTCAATGCAGTTTGTTTATGATGAAAAAGGGAAGTCCTATACGGATTTCTTCGCTGGCGTATCCGTAGTCGCATGTGGTCACTGTAATCCGGCTATAACAGTACGAACGATTGAACAGCTGCAGCAGCTGCAGCATACGACAACGATCTATCTGACTCAACCGAGTGTAGATTTGGCAGAGCGTTTGGAAGAGGTTATGCCGGGTGGGCTACGTCGGACCTTCTTTGTTAACAGTGGCTCTGAAGCTAATGAGGGAGCTCTGCTCCTCGCTCGGATGTATACGGGACGTAAAGGGTTTATAGCGCTGGAGAGTGGCCTGCATGGCCGTACCAATCTAACTATGAGTGTGACAGGCCTGCCTATGTGGCGTACCGATAAATACTTGGATCATGACGTTGAGTTTATTCCTCGCCCTTATCATCCGGATTTATCGCTGGAGGAAGCGGCATCGTTATCCCTGGAGTCGCTAGAGCGGGTGCTCGAGGAGAAGGGGAATACTATCGCTGCCATGATCGTAGAGCCAATCCAAGGCAACGGCGGAATGATTATGCCAACCCGAGCCTACTTCCGTGATGTAAAAGCATTGCTCGAGAGATACGGTGTACTCCTAATCGCTGATGAAATCCAAACTGGATTTGGACGTACTGGCAAAATGTTTGCTATGGAGCATTTTGATGTTGTACCCGATATTATAAGTATGGCCAAAGCACTCGGTAATGGAATTCCAGTTGCAGCCTTCGCTACAACCGATGAGATTGCCCTTGCCCTAAACCGCCCTTCAGCTTCCACGTTTGGAGGGAATCCGGTATCTGCTGCAACAGCGCTGGCTGTGCTTGACTATATTCGAGATGAACGGCTTCCTGAACGCTCGGTACAGCTCGGAGAACGATTGAAGGCAGGTCTGAAGACTTTGCAAGCTCGTTATCCTTCGTTGATGGTTGATGTGCGGGGAACTGGACTAATGCTGGGTGCGGAGCTAACTGGTGTAGATGCTGAAGGTGCAGCGGCACTTACAGATCAAGTGCTGGAGACAATGAAGGACCGAGGTTATCTAATCGGTAAAAATGGCATAGGACGTAATGTGCTGGCCTTCCAACCACCGATGATTATTACGGAAGAGGATATCGACGGGATGCTTAACGTCCTGAACGAAGTCCTTGCAGAGCTTGATCATTAATGGACTTAAACACAGTAGTGAAGAAAGAGGAATGCACGAATGGCAATTCTAAACATATGTAAAACTGCAGGTCTAAAACTTAAAATGTTCAGCGAATTGGTAATGTTCTCTCATACGCTTTTTTCGCTTCCATTTGCTATTATATCGATGGTATGGGCCGCAGGAGGCTGGCCATCGGGACATGTGATGATTTGGGGATTGATTGCATTGATCGGCGCCCGTAATGGCGCCAATGCATTCAATCGGCTGGCGGACCGTACCTTCGATGAACAGAATCCTCGTACGGCACATCGGCATCTGCCTCAACGCTTACTGGAGGAAAAAGAAGTTGTTGTCTTTGTTATTGTCAACTATGCCATTTTCATTGTGGCTTCAGGCATGCTTAATTTGCTCTGCTTGATCTTGTCACCGGTGGCTATCGTATTGATATCAACCTATTCCTACACGAAGCGATTTACCTTTCTCAGTCATTTATATTTAGGATTTGTTATTGCTTCTGCACCGATTGGCGCATGGTTCGCTGTAACCGGAAATATCGCATTTACACCGTTTGTTATCGGAACAGTTGTTATGCTATGGATTGCCGGATTTGATATTATTTACGGCACTCAGGATATCGACTTTGACCGGCGGCATGGTCTATGGTCTATTCCTAGCTTCTTCGGACTAGAAAACGCCCTGCGCATTGCAAAAGGACTACATTTCATCATGATTATGCTGCTATTGTTCCTATATTTATGGCGTGATCTCGGCTGGATGTATCTGGTGGGGATTGGCATTGCGACGCTTCTCCTGATGACCGAGCATAAGATTATAAAACCTTCGAATCGTAAGCTGATGAAGGTGGCCTCTTATAATCTGAATCAGGTGATCAGCATAGTGATTTTATTGTGTACGCTGATTGATTTTTTTTATGTTAGCTAGGGAGCATTAAGGCAGTGGTTAGGAAGCTGCACTGCGTGGAATGTTGGACTGTAGGGTCGCTGTTATTCTCGGATTTCTTTGATTTGAACCGCTGTCTGCGGTAGAAATCCGAGAATAGCATATGCTTTCGAAGCGAGCTTTCCTTCGGAAAACTTTCGGGCGAGCACTTCGTTTCTACAGTTCCAAAATTCCACTCCGTTCCGTCCTAACCATTGGCGCATTGCCTCTAATCTAACAACAAAAGACAACAGCCTACCCAAAAGGGGTAGGCAATGGGATCGGAAAGCTGGCTACGCGGCTTTCCTTTTTTGTTTTTGCGGGCATCTGCGAGGGGGGCTAGACCAGTGTGAGAGGGCTGAACTTATCTAAGGCAGACTTATAGGGAAAACCTCCTTATAAGTCTGAGCATTATTGTGTTCAATTTATGTTATAGGGAAAGTCTCCCTCTAATTTGGCAATTTAGTCTATAACCATGCAAATTCAGGTTTTTAGAGGGAGGAATTCCTTATAATCGTGGATTTCAAGCGATTATTAGCTAATTAGAGGGAGGTTTGGACCTCTGTCAAGAAAGTGGACACCCATTATGCTGCCTTTCTCTTATTAAATTGCGCAGCAAACCGAACCGGTGAAAGGTAGCCTAGTGCACCGTGGATTCGTTTTCTATTGTAAAA